>DASUOA010000001.1:0-3935 GCA_036276895.1 Arenimonas sp.
GGCGCCGATCGGGCCCCGGGTGATGCCGTAACGGGCCTGGGTGAGGCAGCCGAGCGGGCCCTTCAAACCCTTCACGTTCGGCAGGCGGTTGGCTTCCGGCACGCGCACGTTGTCGAAGAACAGACCCGAGGTGACCGAAGCGCGCAGGCTCATCTTCTTGTGCACTTCCTGGGCGACGAAGCCCTTCATGCCCTTCTCGACGATGAAGCCCTGGATGCCATCCTCGGTCTGCGCCCAGACGATGGCGATGTCGGCGAGGTTGCCGTTGGTGATCCACATCTTGGCGCCATTGATCACCCAATCGTCGCCGTCACGCTTGGCGTGGGTCTTCATGTTGGCCGGGTCGGAGCCGCCGTGCGGCTCGGTCAGGCCGAAGCAGCCGATGATCTCGCCGCGGGCCATGCCGGGCAGGTACTTCTGGCGCTGTTCTTCGGTGCCGTAGGCGTAGATCGGGTACATGCACAGCGAGGACTGCACCGAGACGAAGCTGCGGATGCCGGAATCGCCGCGCTCGAGTTCCATGCAGATCAAGCCGTAGCTGACGCCGTTGAGGCCGGCGCAACCGTATTGTTCCGGCAGCGACGAACCGAGCAGGCCCATCTCGGCGATTTCCGGCACCAGTTCCTTGGGGAAGCGCCCCTGGTCGAAGGCGTCGCCGATGATCGGAATCACGCGCTCGTCGGTGAAGCGGGCGACGCTGTCCTGGATCATGCGCTCCTCATCGGAGAGCAGCGAGCGGAAGTCGAACAGGTCGGTCGGATTCAGGGCCATGGCGGGAATCTGCAGAGGGTGGCGGGAAAGCCGCGCATTGTAGCCTGAGCCGGCGCGCTGGGCTAAGTTGGGCCATCCTTACCGGAGCGCTGCCATGCCCAACCCGTTGATCGCCCCGGTCGTCGCCTACCTGGGACGCCTGCGCTTTCCCGTCCTGTTCGCCCTGACTGCGGGGTTGGCGCTGCTGAGCTGGCTCGTTCCCGATCCGTTGCCCTTCCTGGACGAGATCGTCACCGCCCTCGCGGTGGTGTTGCTGGCCAACTGGCGCAAGCCCAAGGGCGATCCGCCGAAGGACGGCCGGATCATCGAAGGCCAGGCCCGCCGCGAATAGCCATGTTGTTCGACAGCCACTGTCATCTCGACGCCCCCGAATTCGATGCTGACCGGGGTGACGTACTAGCGCGGGCGCGAGCGGCCAACGTGACTGACCAGCTGGTGCCTGCCGTCGAGTACGCCGCATGGCCGAAACTGGCCGCGCTATGCGCTGCCGAGCCCGGCCTGCACGCCGCCTATGGCTTGCACCCGATGTATCTCGACCGCCACAGCGATGCCCACCTTGACGCCCTGCCCGACTGGCTGCAGCAGCACGGCGCGGTCGCGGTCGGCGAATGCGGACTGGACTTCTTCGTCGAAGGACTCGACCCCGACCGCCAGCGCCAGGTCTTCCGCCGCCAGCTGGAGATCGCCCGCGATCTCGACCTGCCAGTCATCCTGCATGCCCGCCGTGCCGTCGAGGAAACCATCGCCACGATCCGTAGCGTCGGCGGCCTGCGCGGCGTGGTGCACAGCTGGCCCGGTAGCGAGGAACAGGCGCGGCAACTCTACGCGCTGGGCTTCTTGCTCGGCATCGGCGGCCCGGTCACCTTCGAGCGTGCCAACCGCCTGCGCAAACTCGTTGTGCGCATGCCGATCGAGCACTTGCTGCTGGAAACCGACGCCCCCGACCAGCCGGATGCAAGCCGCAGAGGTCTGCGCAACGAGCCTGCGTTTCTGCGCGATGTGCTGCGCGAAGTAGCGAACCTGCGCGGCGAACCCGAAGATCGCATCGCCGACGCCACCACCGCCAACGCCCGTCGCCTGTTCGGTCTCGACCGCCCCTTGGCGGGCTAGCGAACCTTCAACAGCAGCTCCAGTGCCTTGCCCGCCATCGCAAACGCGAACGCGCCGGTGATATGCGTTGCCGCGCCCAGACCGGCGCCGCAATCCAGCTTCAAAGCCGCATCACTGTCGAGCTTCGGCCGCAGCCCGCACACCGTGCCATCGGCCTGGGGATAGCGCACGTTCTCCAGCGAATACACTGCCGGCACGCCAAAGTAGCGGTCGGGGTTCTTCGGAAAATTGAACTCCTGCCGCAGCTTCTTGCGGATCAGCGCCAGCAGCGCGTCATGCTCGGTGCGCGAGAGGTCGCGCACCCGCACCTGGGTCGGATCGATGCGACCACCGGCCGAACCGGACACCACCAGCGGCAATTTGCGCCGGCGGCACCAGGCGATCAGCTCGACCTTGCTGCGGAAACTGTCGCAGGCGTCGAGCACCAGATCGAAGCGACGGTCGAGCAGCTCGGATAGATTGGTCGGCGTCAGGAAAGCCTGCACCACCTCGACCTCGACGCCGGGGTTGATCGCGCGGCAACGCTCCGCCAGCGCTTCACCCTTCATCCGCCCGAAGTTGCCCTCGTGCGCCTGCAACTGCCGATTGCTGTTGCTGACGCAGATATCGTCGGCATCGATCAGCGTGAGATGGCCGACACCGCTGCGCACCAGCGACTCGACCAGCCAACTGCCGACGCCGCCCAGACCGACCACACAGACGCGGCGCTGCGCCAGCTGCTGCAGCGTGCCGTGTCCATACAAGCGGTCGATGCCGCCAAAACGTTGCTGCAGGGTGGTCGCCATGCGGCGCATTCTAGCCGCCGGGCCGCCGGGTGAAAGCGCGGCTGAACGCGGCGATCGCGAGTCGGTGCCGGTTCAGCCAGGCCAGACTAGCGTCCGAACCAGATCCACCACGGAAGCCGGCCATGAAAACGCGCCTCGCACTGATCGCCGTCGCCACGCTCACCCTCGCCGCCTGCGCCAGCAGCCCACCACCGCATGGGCGCGGCTACGGCTACGACTACGGGTACGCGCCACCGCCAACCCGCTGCTACGACTGCGGCGTGATCGAGCGCATCGACCGCGTCTACGGCGCGCGCCAGACCACCGGCAGCGGCGCCGTGATCGGCGGCATCATCGGTGCCGTGATCGGCCGCGAAGTCTCCGGGCGCGACAGCCGCAACAAGAACCGCGGCACCGTCGCCGGCGCCGTGGTCGGTGCGGCCGCTGGCCACGCGATCGAGAAGGATGCCAATCGCGAATCCTTCGATATCCATATCCGGCTCGACGACGGCCGACGCCTGGTGATCAATCGCACCAACCTGGCACCGGGCATGTACGAAGGCGCGCCGGTACGCGTCGAAGGCAGTCGCGTCATTCCGTTGCGCTGAGCGCCAGGCGCCGCGGCTCGGATCGGCAGGCCTTCAGGACTTGCTCCGCCGCAGCACCGTGCTAAGGTCGCGGCGACTCAAGCTCGGAGCTGCCCATGCGTGTACTGGTTGTCGCCCTGATCGGGCTGTTTCTCGGTGCCGTCCTGACCCTGATCGGCATGAACGCCCTGCGCAAGGGCACCGCCTACCCCAACGGCGTGATGGCCGTGATGGCGGCGCAGATGAAGCAGCTCGGTGATTCGGTCAAGCAGAATCGCTGCAGCGAAACCGACCTGCAGTCACGCCTGCTCACCCTGCGCCAACTCGGCAATGACATCGAGCCGGCCTTCCTGCCGACCCAGGACGACGAGCGTTTCATCGCCCACGCCGCCGAGATGCGCGGCGCCCTCGACGCCGTTCTCGCCGATATTCCCAACGAGTGCACGGCGGCAGGCCTTGCCCTCGACAAGGTCGGAAAGACCTGCCAAGGCTGCCACCGCGACTTCAAGAACTGACTGCCGCCGCAGTACGCGACAGCATGGTTGCACTGCAGCATGATTTTCGCCTGGGAACCGGCTAGGTTCTGTTCGCCCGCCGGGGGGAAAGTCGGCTGGCGCCAACTCATTCCAGGGGAAAATCCATGCTGTCATGCCGCAACTCCGTGTTGTTCGGTGCGCTCGCGCTTGCCGCCAGCACCTCGGCG
>DASUOA010000002.1:0-9516 GCA_036276895.1 Arenimonas sp.
GGAAACTCGCGCGCGGCCAGCTCGGAGGCCGAGTACACCGACGCGCCGGCCTCGCTGACCACGATCTTCTGCGCCTTGAGCTGCGGCAGTTTCTTGAGCAACTCGCCGGCCAGCTTGTCGGTCTCACGTGAGGCGGTGCCATTGCCGATCGCGATCAACTCGACGCCGTGCTTGAGACCGAGCTTACCCAGCGTCGCCAGCGCTTCGTCCCAACGGTTGGACGGCTGGTGCGGATAGATGGTGGCGGTATCGAGCAGCTTGCCGGTGCGATCGACCACGGCGACCTTGACGCCGGTGCGCAGGCCGGGGTCGAGACCCATCACCGCGCGCGGGCCGGCGGGCGCCGCCAGCAGCAAGTCCTTCAAATTGTCGCCGAACACGCGGATCGCCTCGGCTTCGGCGCGCTCGCGCGCCTGCAGGAACAGATCCAGCATCAGATGCAGGTGCAGCTTGACCTTCCACGCCAGACGCGCGCCTTCGAACAGCCACGCGTCGGCCGCGCGACCCTGCTTGGCGATGCCGAGATGCTTGGCGACACGCGCTGCGGCGTCGGCATGGCCCTGCTCGGGGTCAACACCGGCTTCGAGATCGAGGAACAAGATGCCCTCGTTGCGCGCACGGAACAGCGCCAGCAGGCGATGCGAGGGAATCTGCGCCAGCGATTCGACATGGTCGAAATAGTCACGGTACTTGGCGCCCTCGCCTTCCTTGCCCTCGGCCACCTTGGCCCGGATGCGGCCGACCTCACCCAGCCATTGGCGAAGTTCGCCGAGCAGCGCGGCATGCTCACCAGCGCGTTCGATCAGGATCTGCCGGGCACCGTCAAGTGCCGCCTTCACGTCCGCGACTTCCTTCTCCGCATCGACAAAGCCTGCAGCCAGCTGTTCAGGTGACTGCATCGGATCGGTGAGCAAGGCATCGAGCAAGGGCTCCAGCCCCGCCTCGCGGGCGATCTGCGCACGCGTGCGGCGCTTGGGCTTGTAGGGCAGATACAAGTCCTCAAGACGTGCCTTGCTGTCGGCAGCTTCGATCTCGCCACGCAGCTCGTCACTGAGTTTGCCCTGCTCGGCGATGCTGGACAGCACCGCGGCACGGCGGTCTTCAAGTTCGCGCAGATAGCCCAGGCGCACTTCAAGATTGCGCAGCTGGGTGTCGTCGAGGCCACCCGTGACCTCTTTGCGATAGCGGGCGATGAAGGGCACGGTCGCACCTTCGTCCAACAAGCCGACCGCGGCCACCACCTGCGCAGGCGTGGCGGCGATTTCTTCGGCAATACGGCGGGCGATCTTTGCAGCGGTAACAACGGGCTCGGACATGGACACTTCAACTGGACATCGGAGGCCGGATTCTCCGTCATCCGCCCGGCCGCCGCGATCTTGACGGCAACCGCATTTCCGGGTTGTCAGTGCGCGCGTAGCCGGTATTTCTCGCGATAATCGGCCGGTGTCAGCGCGGTGGCGCGCTTGAACAGCTTGCGGAAGCTCGACGGGTCGCGATAGCCGCAGCGCTCGACGATCTCGTCGAAGCTCAAGTGCGTCGATTCCAGCAGCGCCTTGGCGCGCTCGATGCGTCGGCGCTGGATGTTGGCCAGCGGCGTCTCGCCGTAATGCTGGCGGAAATGCCGCAGCAGGCTGCGCTCGCTGGTGCCGAGGCGTTCGGCCAGTTCGGCGACGGAAAGATCCTGGTGCAACGCGTCACGCAGCAGGTGCTCGGCCTTTTCCGACAGCGAATGCCGCGGCCGTTCGATCATCGCTTCGCTGACGAAGGGCGCCTGGCTCTGCCGCTCGGGGTCGACCAGTCGGATGCGCGCGGTCTGCGTTGCCAGCTCCTCGCCGGCGACGCGGCCAATCAGACGCAGCACCAGGTCGGTGACGGCGGTTCCGCCGCCGGCGGTCATGATGCGTTCGTCCTCGACCAGCATGGCATCGGCGACCAACTGCACCTTCGGATAACGACAGCGGAAAGCGGCCGACAGCCACCAGCTCGTCGTCGCGCGGCGACCATCGAGCACGCCCGACTCGGCGATCAGGAAGGTGCCGCAGCAGATCGATGCCAAGGCCCCGCCAGCGTCGTGGAAGGCGCGCAGGCGTTCCACCTCCGGCGCCGAGCGTTCGGCGTGACTGTAGAGATCGTGCGCACCCGAGTGCATGAGCCCGGGCACGACCAGCAGGTCGAGGTCATCCGGCACGTCCGGGCGGATGCCGCTGATGCCGACACCGTTGGCGGCGCGCACCTCGCGTTGCCCACGTGCCGACACCAGCTCGCCTTCGAACTGCACGCTGCCCGGCGCGCGGATATCGGCAATGCGCTGCGCGATCAGCAGGGTGTCGATCACGCCGGCGGCACTGGACAGCAACATGCCGTCGAGGGCCAACACGCCGAGCTTGAGGCGCTTAACGGGCGATGAGGATGGCACTGGCGTTCTGCTCCAGGGTGGCGACCAGCGCCTCGGGCAGCTGCAGATGCTCGGCGGCGTCGCGGCTTTCGCGCAGGCTGCCACAGGGCAGCACGGCAATGCGACCAGGGTGACCGGCCGGCAGCGCGGTCGATGACGGCGCCACCAGCACCGGTGCGCCCTCGGCATCGCGAGTCAGCAGCCACAGACCGGGCGGCAGCAGTGGGCTGCTGCGGCAGCCATTGGCTTCGAATTGCAGGCGGGGGCCGGTAGCGTCGAACAGCTGCCAGCGACCAGCGCTCGTACTGAGCACGGCGTTGTACTGGCTGACCAGCACCGGCTGCTCGGCCAGTGCCTGCTCCGGAGCGGCAGTCAGCGGTGCCTGCGCGGCCGCCTGCACGGCGGCAGACAGGCCCAGGGCGATCAGGGTGGCTAGGGTTTTCATGGCGTTCTCCTCAGGCCGTGATGGCCTGGGACACAGGATGCGGGTCGCGCCACTGCCGAAACAGTGGCGCAAACGACATCATACTGGCGAAAACCGCCAGACGCTGAGCGCCCGGACAAGCGCCCCGACGCCCCGCTTAGAGCGAAACCGCCATGCCGCGCAGGGTGTAGAACACCAGCGCTGCGATCAGTGCCGACGCCGGCACGGTGATGATCCAGGTAGCGATGATGCGCAGCACCAGCGAACGCTTCACCAGCTCTTTCTTGTGCTGGCGGCGCAGCAGCTTGCGCTCGGACTTGTCGATGTACTTCGGCCCGTGGTTGGCACGGAAATCGGCCTTGAGCTTGGCCAGCATCACACCGCGCTCTTCGATATTGGCCGCGGTGAAACGGGTCATGAACTCGTCCAGCGCCGCCTGGTCGCCTTCCGGATGGTGCGATTTGATCTCGCTGATGATCATCGCGTAGTTGGTCTTGAGGTACTCACGCAGGAAGCCGACGCCGAATACCGCACCCACCGCCACGTGCGTGGTGCTGACCGGCAGTCCGAGCTGGCTGGCGATGATCACGGTGAGCGTCGCCGACATCGCGATGCAATAGGCGCGCATCGGATCGAGCTCGGTGATCTCCGAGCCGACCGTGCGGATCACCTTGGGCCCGAATAGCGCCAAGCCCACCGAAATGCCGATGGCGCCGATCGCCATGACCCAGAACGGGATCGGCGCATCCTTGTGGAACTCGCCACTGGCGACGATGTCGACAATGCCGGCCAGCGGGCCGACGGCGTTGGCCACGTCGTTCGAGCCGTGCGCAAAACTCAACAGCGCCGCGGCGAAGATCAGCGGTACCGCGAACAGGCGGTTGATGTCCGATTTGGTGTTGTCCATCTCGCCGGCGCGCCGCACGACGGCGGCGCGGGTCAGGAAGTACACCGCAACCGCCACGCCCAAGCCGATCAGCAAGGCAGTGACAATGTCGATCTTGACCAGCTTGCTGATGCCCTTGAGCGCCAGGTAGGTCGCGAAGCTCCAAGCCATGAAGGCGACCAGCGCCGGCACGTAGACGCGCGCGGCCTGCACCATGTCGCGCCGATAGGTGATGGTGCGCTTGATCAGGTACAGGAAGAACGCGGCAAAGGCCGCACCGAGCACCGGAGACACCACCCAGCTGGCGGCGATCGAGCCCATGGTCGGCCAGTTGACGACGCCGAAACCGGCTGCGGCGATACCCGCACCCATGACGCCGCCGACGATCGAATGCGTGGTGGAAATCGGCGCGCCCACGGCACTGGCGATATTCAACCAGACCGCCGCGGCGAGCAGCGCCGCCATCATCGCCCAGACGAAGATGATCGGCTCGGCGATCATGGCCGGGTCGATGATGCCGTTGCGGATGGTGCCAACGACCTCGCCACCGGCGATGAGCGCACCGGCCGCCTCGAAAACAGCCGCGATCACCAGCGCCCCGCCCATGGTCAGGATGCGCGAGCCGACCGCGGGACCGACGTTGTTGGCGACGTCGTTGGCACCGATATTCATCGCCATGTAGGCGCCGAATACCGCGGCCATCACCAGCGTCCAGCTGACATGGCCGTCGCCACGCCACATCGCGTACAGCATCACCGCCAGCACGAACAGCGCGGCAAGACCGAAGCGGACCAGGGTCCCGCCCCAGCTGGATTTGGGAGGGTCAAGCAGGAGCGAAGCGTCAGAGGCAGCGGAGCTGTCAGGAGACATGCGCAAGGTTCCGTAAGGAGAAAAGTCGGGCGGCCACGGCCGCAAACCCGACAATTTTATTACCTTCGCATGACAGCCGTGTTACATCCGTGACACTTGCATGTAGCTTTGATGACGGCCATCGAGTCCAGGCGGGCCGACGCCGTCAATCCAGGTAGCGCGCGTTCCATTCGGCATAACGGGCGTAAACCGCCGCCTTCATCGCGTATTTATCAGCGAACTGACAGGGATCGATCGGATCGAAGACGTAGTAGTTGGCCCGGTTATTGACGGTCGAGAGGATGTGCCAGAGCTTCTGCGGCAATGTCTGCGGCTCGCGCCACTCGAAATCATCCTGGGCCTCGTAGTGCAGGAACACCGGCAGGATCGGCACCCCGGTGCGCATCGATACTTCGAAGGCGCCGGATTTGAACTCCTTATAAAGGCGCCGCCCCTTGCAGCCGCCCTCGGGATACAGGGCCAGATTGCGACCGGAGCGCACCGCCTCGACCATGTCCTCGACCGCCTGCTGGCGCGAATCGGGGTCGTCGCGGTCAACGAACAGGGTGCCAGCGGCCTGGGCGATCCGTCCCACCACATACCAGTCCTGCACCTGCCACTTGGCCAGCGACACCACCTGGAACAAGGCGGGAATGCCGACATCCTCGAACGCCGAAGGATGGTTGGCGACCAGGATGAAGCGCTCCGGCAACGGCCGGCTGTTGTGCTGGTGCAGGCGCAGATCGACATCGAGAGCGCGCACGAAGGCGCGGCACCAAGCATGGAACAGATGCTCGACCGGGTGCCCGCTGCCATGGCGCGGAATGAAGGACAGCGGATACATCACCAGCGTGATCAACGCCAGGTCGATCACACCGAACAAGCGTCGCAGCCAGCGCAGGATCAGCAGCATGCCGGCAGTATGCGCTGGACCGCCGTCGTACCGGAAGCATCTTCCCAAGCGTGGCGGCGATGGCCACAATCGGCGCCTCACTAGGAGCCCACCATGGCCGGAACCAGCCTGCTCGCCCTGCTCGACGACATCGCCACCGTCCTCGACGACGTTTCGGTGATGACCAAGATCGCGGCCAAGAAGACCGCCGGCGTGCTCGGCGACGATCTCGCACTCAACGCCCAGCAGGTCGCCGGCGTGCGCGCCGAGCGCGAGCTGCCGGTGGTCTGGGCGGTGGCCAAGGGCTCGATGGTCAACAAGCTGATCCTGGTGCCGGCAGCACTGCTGATCAGCGCGTTCGCGCCCTGGGCGATCGTGCCGCTGCTGATGATCGGCGGCCTGTTCCTGTGCTTCGAGGGTGCCGAGAAGCTGGCACACCGCTTCCTGCACTCAGCGGATGAGGAGCGGCACGAACGCGAGGCACTGCTGCAGGCGGCAGCCCGAAGCCAGGACGATCTGATCGCCTTCGAGCGCGACAAGATCAAGGGTGCGATCCGCACCGACTTCATTCTTTCCGCCGAGATCATTGTGATCTCGCTCGGCACCGTCGCCGCCGCCGACTTCACCCGGCAGGTCGGCGTGCTGGCAGCGATCGCAGTGGCGATGACGATCGGCGTCTATGGCCTGGTTGCCGGCATCGTCAAACTCGACGATGGCGGCCTGTGGCTGAGCCGCCGGCCATCGGCGCCGTTGCAGTCGATGGGTCGCGCCATCCTCGTTTCCGCGCCGTGGTTGATGAAGACGCTGTCGGTGCTGGGCACCGCGGCGATGTTCCTGGTCGGCGGCGGCATTCTTGTGCATGGCATTCCCGCCCTGCATCACTTCCTGGCGGACTTGATCGGCAGCGGCAGCCTGCTGCAGACCGTACTGTCGATCGCGGCCGAGGGGCTGCTCGGCCTGCTGGCGGGCGCTCTGGTGGTGGCCGTCGTCATGCTCGCCGCCCGTCTGCGGCGACCGGCCGCTGCCTGATCAGCAAACACTGGCGTTGACATCCCCGCCCGCCTAAGCTGGAGGAGCCAGCGTGGCGCCCACGGCGCCAGCACCAACGGGGAGTGTCGCTTGCGCCTCAATACCAAGATCGCGCTGATCCTGGTCGTGCCGATGCTGCTCCTGGTCGGCGCCATGGCGGCCGTCATCCATTCCGAGGTGATGTCACGCTTCCTGGCGCTTGAAAAGGCGCAGCAGGAGCAGAACCACCACCGTCTGATCGAAGCGATCGAAGCGGAACTCGGCGCGCTGGAGCGCCTGACTGTCGACTGGGCTGTCTACGACGAAACCTACAGCTTCATGAAGGGCGAGAACCCCGAGTTCGTCGACGCCAACATGGCCGAGGCGACATTCGAGAACCTGCAGCTCAACGGCATCCTCATTTTCGACCTCGAGTACCGCACCCGCAGCCAGCGCGGCTTCGACCGCGAGGCAAACCGTTTCGCAGACCTCGATATCGGGCTGGTGTCGCGTGTCGCCGACAGCCTGCGCCAACGCAAGAACAGCGAGATCTTCCAGGGCATCCTCGAATACCAAGGGCGCGTCGCCCAGCTGGCCTTCAGCCCGATCCAGGACAGCAACGCCGAGCTTGACCCCAACGGCTACCTGGTGATGCTGCGCTTCCTCGACCAGGGCGAGGTCGATCTCTTGGCCCAGCGTATTCGCCTGTCGCTCAACTTCATGCCGCTGCGCGGCCCCGGGAGCAGCGATATTCCGCAGGACGCGCTGGATGCGCTGAAGTCCCAACCCTTGTGGCTTCGCCACGACAGCGACAGCCAGGCCTCGTCGTTCTCGATGCTGGACGACCTCTCAGGTGAACCCACCTTGCTGATGCAGGCGACCATGCCGCGTGACATCTATCGCGAAGGACGTGCCACGGCGCGGCAACTGATCGGGTTCACCTTCCTGGCCCTGATCGCGTTCGTCATCGGCAGTTTCTATGCGATCCGCCATGTCGCCCTGAAGCGGCTGTCGCGCATGAGCCGGCGCCTGGTGGCTTTGGGAAGCAGCGCAACGCATGGCGAACGCTTGCCGGTGGAAGGCAGCGACGAAATCACCCGCGTTGCACGCTCGGTCAATGCCATGCTCGAGGGGCTGGACAAGGCTTTCGAAGAGCGACGTCGCGCCGGCGAGCGTCAACGCGAACTCAATGCACTGCTGGTACGCATCGCCACCGACGAGGCGATTGCCCATGGCGATGCCGGGGCGTTGTTCCAGGTGCTGGGCGGCTCGCTGCACGCCGGCGCTTCACTCGACAGCTGGAGCCTGTGGCTCTCGCGCGAGGACGATGGCCGCTTCGATTGCTTGCGCGCATCCAACAGCGAATCGCAATGCAGCATCGACGATGCCTTGCTGCAAGCCCATGTCACGCCACTGGCACCGCCCCTGCCCGACTCCGTCGAAGTGCGCTTCACCGACGGCGAAGGCCATCATGGCCTGCTGTTTCCGTTCGCGCTGGGCGCCCGTCGCGGCGCCCTGTGCGCGGAGGCGCTACGTGCCGACTCGCTACAGGAGGCCGACGAACGCAATTTCCTGATTGCTGCAACGCGGCTTATCGAAAACTCGCTGCATACGCATTTCCAGAATCTTCGCGAGCAAGCCCTGCGCGAAAAGGCCGAACTCGATTCGCTGACGGGTCTGGGCAACCGCTCGATGTTCGAAGGCGGGTTGCGGCGTGCGCTCGATCTCGCGGTCGGTAGCGACCGCTTGGTGGGCGTGCTGTTTGTCGACCTCGACCGATTCAAGCCGATCAATGACACGCATGGTCACGCCGTCGGTGACTGGCTGCTGTGCGAGGTCGCCCGGCGGCTGCGCGATCGCGTGCGCGCCGACGATCTGGTGGCGCGGCTCGGCGGCGACGAATTCACCATCGTGCTCACCGCCCTGCGCTCGCCGGAGGATGCCCGACGCGTGGCGCAGAAAGTCTCGGAAGCCTTGGCCGAGCCCTTCGATCACGCGGTCGGCCGTCTGCAGGCGGGCGCCAGTATCGGGCTGGCATGGTCACCCGAACACGGCGTTGGCGTAGCTGACCTAGTGCATGCCGCCGACCAAGCCATGTATGCGGCCAAACAGGCCGGCCGCGGTTGCTGGTTCGCTGCTGACGGCAGCAGCGGCAGGCCCTCGGCCTAATGCGGGTCAGCGGCAACCGGCGAGGACCGGCTCGCTGAGGTCGGCATAGTGACGATCGCTGGCCCAGCCGCTGCTGCGGCCGTAGCCAACGCCCATGCTGCGCGGGCGATAGGCACGACGGGCCGGGACCGGATACGGAGCGACCGGCAGTGTGGCCGTCGGACGGCGGACGTCGACTGTTTCGTTGTTGCGGGGGGTGGCCATGGCGGGACTCCTCTGGACTGGTGTGTTGGTACGCTACAACACCAACCCATATCCGGCCCGGGCCAGAAGTCATCCCCTGCCATCAGTCATGCCCGCCACGGAAAACGGGTTCATACTCGCAATTGCCACCGGAACACCGGCAAGGCAGCAACTTCGCGAAGGAGGAGCCATGAACCCGCAACGCCGCTTGCACGGCTGCGCGGCCGGTCTGCTCGCCATCGGTTGTCTGGCGATCTCTCCCGCCGTATCCGCCGTCGAACTGAAGATCCTCGAATGGGAGGGCTACATCAGCCTCTATGAGAAAGACTTCGAGGCCTGGGCCAAATCCAAAGGCAAGAACATCGACCTGGTGTTCGCCAAGAAGGCCGACGGATCACCGTTCTACATCGGCACCGCCGACGACATTTTCGAGAACGTGCGCAAGCGGGCCTGTGATGTCACCACGCCGACGCACAATTACTACAAGCAGGAACGCGGGAAGCTGATGCAGATCCTGCACGCGATCGACACCAGCAAGCTGACGAACTACGGCGATATCTATCCGGGTTTGCGCAACGCCAGCTTCGCCAAGGATGCTGCCGGCAAGCAGTTCGCCGTGCCGTTGCTCGGCGGTTCCTACGCGCTGGCCTACAACGCGGCCAAGACCTCGGCACCCGCCAGCTGGACCGTGCTGTTGCAGCCGGACGCCA
>DASUOA010000003.1:0-4924 GCA_036276895.1 Arenimonas sp.
CCGTCAACGCTTCGAGCGAAGCGGCCAACGGCAACTGGAGCCTGAAGGTGTACGACGCCGCCCGCGGCGACACCGGCTACATCGACGCCTGGAGCCTGCAGTTCTAAGCAGCCCGGATCCGTCGGATCAAACCAAGCCCCGGCCGCAAGGCCGGGGCTTTTTTCTGGGCGCGTGGGCATCGTCCATCGCCACCCAGCCCGTCTCGAACGACCCGGGTGTCGTGCGGCTTGTTGTCAGTCAGTGCGCGACAGCACGAAGCTCCCCGCCGCCTGTCGCAACTCGGCGGCCTGCTCGTTCAGGCTGCGTGCCGCCGCGGCAGCTTCCTCGACCAGTGCGGCGTTCTGTTGCGTCGCGCCGTCGATCTGCGCGATCGCCTGGTTGACCTGGGCGATGCCAGCCGACTGCTCGGCCGAGCCGTTGGCGATGTCGGCCATGATGTTGTCGACACGCTGCACCGCGCCGACGATCTCGCGCATGGTGCGGCCAGCGTCGTCGACCAGGTCGGCGCCCGAGGCGACCTTGTTCACCGATTCGGTGATCAGCTGCTTGATCTCCTTGGCAGCGTCGGCGCTGCGTTGCGCCAGCGCGCGCACTTCCGATGCCACCACCGCGAAGCCGCGACCCTGTTCGCCGGCGCGTGCCGCCTCGACCGCGGCATTGAGCGCAAGGATGTTGGTCTGGAAAGCAATGCCGTCGATCACGCCGATGATGTCGGCGATGCGCTTGGACGATTCGGCGATCGCGCCCATGGTGCCAACCACCTGCTCGACCACGGCGCCGCCGCGGCGGGCGACGTCGCCGGCATTGGCCGCGAGCTGCTTGGCCTCACGCGCGTTGGCGGCGTTCTGTCCGACCACGCCGGCCAGCTCTTCGATCGACGAGGCGGTCTCTTCGAGATTGGAGGCCTGCGCTTCGGTGCGCGCCGACAGATCCTGGTTGCCCGCCGCGATCTCGCCGGAGGCACTCTCGATCAGCTCTGCCGACTGCTGGATGCGCTGCACGATATCGCCGAGCTGTTGCAGGCTGTGTTCGGCATGACCCTGCAGTTCGGCGAAGCGGCCATGGAATTGGCCGTGCATGCGCTGGGTCAGGTCACCGGCGGCCAGCCCGGCCAGCACCGTACCGACCGCCTGCAGGCCCTGCTCGGCGGTGCCCATCAACCGGTTCAGGCCATCGATGATGTCGCGGAAGGCGAACTGGAACTGCGCCGCATCACCGCGCAACGAGAATTCGCCGCGACCGGCGGCATCGGCCAGGCGCAAGGTCTCGTCCTTGATCGCACCGAGCTGGCGTTTGACGCCATCGACCGCCGCGCTGATGCGCGCCTGCTCGCCCGGCAGCTGCGGCATGTCGACCGCGAAGTCGCCGAGTGCGTAGCGCTGGATCACCGCCACCACCTGTTCGCTGACTTCGATGTGCGATGCCGCCAACGCGTTGACCGCCACCGCCAGTTCGCCATAGACGCCGGCGAAGCTGCCTGCGTCGATACGGTGCGCGAGCATGCCGCGGCGATGTTCGGCGTGCAGCTGTTGCAGCTCTGTGGCCAGGCGTTGCAACTCGCCCTGCATGCGCGCGGTGGCGGCGAGCAGGCTGCTGCGATCGCCGGGCGCGAGCCGGATCTGCACGCCGAGATCGCCGACGGCGATGCGCTCGACCACGTGCTGTACCGCCGCCGGATCGCCGCCGAGCTGGCGCATGGTCTGCCGCACCAGCCACAGTGCCGCACCGGCGCCCAGCGCCGCGGCCAGCAGCAAGGCCAGCAGCGCCAACTGCCGCGCCTTGCCGTAGTTGCTGGCGGAGTTGGCACTGGCCGCGGTGGCACCGTCGCCGGCGGCGACGATCAGCACATCGAGCGCGGCGTTGGCGGCTTCGAACTCGATCCGCGCCTGCTCGGTGATCATCGACATCGCGACGTCACGCAGACCGTCCTTGGCCATGCCGAGAAACAATTCACTCGACGCCTGGTAGTTGCTCCAGGCCTCGACGAAGGCGGCGAACTGCGTCTGCTGCGCTTCGTCCGCGGGCAGCGCGGCATAGCGTTGCTTGAATTCGTCGAGCCGCTGCAGGTGCCGCGCGATATCGGATTCGGCCTGCGCCGCCTTGTCGACCACGCCGACATACCCGTCTTCGCTTTCGACCGCCTCGCCGACCGCAATGAACTGGAACTGCGCCACACGCACGCCGACGGCTTCGATCTTCATCGCCGCTGCCAGTTGCGAACGCGGCAACCAGCCTTCGGCGATATCGCGGGTGTCGCGATTGAGCCCGGCCATCTCCATCAGCGCGAAGGCGCCGAAGGCCAGCATCAGCGCAACGATCAAGGCGAACGACGCGAGCAAGCGCGCGCGCAGCGGTAACGCCGACAGTGTCTGCACCTGTGTTTTCAGCCATGCCCGCCACCTGGCGGCACGCCCCGAGGCCTGCGCGTTCCGATCCATCGTCCGCTCCCCTGCTCTCGCAGGCACGACGCTAGCACCGCGGAAAATCACGTGGGTTGCAGAAAAATGGCGGTTTGGCGACAGCCGTCACGCAAGCGCAACAGCGGCTTGGCCGATGCGCACGGCGGTGCCCGAGATCAGCACGCACGCGTGCGTCGCAGGTGGCGGTGTCAGGAGGAGATTGGCGCGCCCGGAGGGATTCGAACCCCCGACCAATGGCTTCGGAAGCCACTACTCTATCCGGCTGAGCTACGGGCGCATGATGCAGCGACGCTGCCGGCAACTCCGCGGCAGCGGGGCGCAAGTATAGCTGAATTGCCGGCAACCGCAGGCCATTCTGTGACCCGTGAAACAGCCGTGAAGGGCCGTGGCCGCTAAGCTCCGTACCGTTTGGTATGGGCTTGCCGTATGGATTCCGCGTTTCTTTCCAGCTTGCTGCTTCACCCCAGCCGCCGCGCCCTGCTGGTGCTCGGCTGCGACGGTGAGCTGCAGCTGCGCAACGAGCGCGCGCATGAATTGCTGCCGCCCGAGGTGGCCTTGCAGCTGGCCCCGGAACTGGCGGCGGCGCGCGCGCAACTGCGCGAACAGCCGAAGCGGCAGGTGGTTGGCCGCTCGCAGACGCTGCTGGGCGAGTTGAGCTGGCAACTGCGCGCCGTTTGCGATGCGCGCGGCGAACTGCAGGGCTACACGCTGAGCATCCATCCCAGCGACGACGCCGAGGCCTTGGCCGAAGCGCCGGAACGCACGCGCTGGCACTTCGCGCTGGAATCGGCGCAGGACGGCCTGTGGGACTGGAGCGCGGAAACCGGCGAGGTGTTCCGCTCGGCACGCTGCTACACCATGCTCGGCTACCGCCCGGAGGATTTCGGCGACGGTCTCGGCGACTGGCAGGCACTGCTGCATCCGGACGATCGCGCGCGCCAGGAAGCGGTGTTGGCCGAGCATGTGCAGGGTCGCCGCGAGAACTACCAGGTCGAGTACCGCGTCTGCGATGCCGAAGGGCGTTGGCGCTGGATCCTCGACCGCGGCAAAGTCGTCGCTTGGCGCCCCGATGGCCGGCCGCAGCGGGTGCTCGGCACCCACACCGACATCACCGCCTTCAAGGAACTCGAGGAGGCCGCGCGCTGGCGCAACGACCTGCTCGGGCGCATCGCCCGGGTCGGGCGCATCGGTGGCTTCGAGCTCTACCTCGACAGCGGCGAGTTGTACTGGACCGAGGAAAACTACCGCATCCACGGCTTCGAGCCCGGCTCGCCGGTGTCGATGGCCTCGACCATCGGCCACTACGATCCGGCCTCGGCGGTGGAGATGCGGCGCATCCTCGCCGGCGCCAAGTCCGGGCAGATCCGCGAGCATGCGATGGAAGCGCGATTCGTGCGTCCCGACGGACAGGTGGTCTGGCTGCGCATTGCCGGCCGGCTGGAAACCCGCGACGGCAAGCCCTACCGCATCACCGGCCTGACCCAGGACGTCACCGAAGAGCACGAAGCCAACGAACGCATCGAGCAGCTCGCGCACTACGACACCCTGACCGGCCTGCCCAACCGCTTCCTGTTCAACAGTCGCGCACAGGCGGCGATCGCCGGCGCACGCCACACCAAGCAGGCACTGGCGCTGCTGTTCATCGACCTCGACCGCTTCAAGAACGTCAACGATTCGCTCGGACACCAGGCCGGCGATGCGCTGCTGGTCGAAGTCGCCGGGCGCATCAAGAGCTGCGTGCGTGGCAGCGACCTGGTCGGGCGCCTGAGCGGCGACGAGTTCCTGGTGCTGCTGCCGGAAATGGTGCGGCCGCAGGATGCCGCGTTGGTCGCGGAAAAGATCATCGCCGCGCTGACCGAACCGGTGGCGCTGTCGAGTGGCGAGGTGCGCATCGGCTGCAGCGTCGGCATCGCCCTGCTCGGCGAGGGCGGCGGTGATCTCGACAGCCTGCTGCGTGCCGCCGACACCGCGATGTACGCCGCCAAGGATGCCGGTCGCAACACCTGGCGCTACTACGACGACAGCTTTTTCGCCCGCGTGCGCCGGCGGGTACGCCTGGAGCAGGAGCTGCGGCTCGCCTTGTCGCGCGGTGAGTTGTCGCTGGCCTACCAACCGGCGCGCGGCCTGCGCGATGGTCGTATTGGCGGCATCGAAGCCCTGCTGCGCTGGCAGGGGCCGGATGGCGAGTGGCGCTCGCCGGCGGAGTTCATCCCGATCGCCGAAGAGAGCGGCGAGATCCTGCCGATCGGGCGCTGGGTGCTGCAGCAGGCCTTGCAACAGGCACGCGCCTGGGATGAGTCCGGGATCGAATTCGCACGCATCGCGGTCAATGTTTCAGCGGTGCAGCTGCGCGACCCCAGTTTCGCGCACGACGTGCTGCGACTGTGCGAACAGGCCGGCTGGCCGCCGACGCGGCTGGAACTCGAGCTCACCGAGTCTGCCCTGATGCGCGACAGCGACATCCTGCGCCAGGCCTTCGCGCTGTTCGAGCAGCATGGCATCGC
>DASUOA010000004.1:0-11327 GCA_036276895.1 Arenimonas sp.
GCGGCATCGGCGTGGTCGACGGCGAGGCCGCGGCGCAGGATGCCGCCGCGCGCGGTTTCCAGCACCGCCGCCTCGGCTTGCGGATGACGCAAGGCCGCGCGCGCACCGGCCGGGCCGGACCAGTCGCCGCTTTCGAGCTGCGCGTCATCGATGAACACGCCATCGGTGCAGCTGTGGCTGACCTGCAGGCCCTGCGCGCGCAGCAACGCGGCGAGCAGGCGCACCGTGGTGGTCTTGCCGTTGGAGCCGGTGACCAGCGCGACCGGGATCGCCTTGAGCGTGTCCCACGGCACCGCGACGCTATCCGGCAGCGCGTCCAGTGGCCAGCTGCGCGAGTAGCGTCCGAGTCCCAGCGTCAGCTGCTCATCATCGAGCAGGGCCGGCGTGCCGCGTGCCTGCGCCGCAGCCAGCAAGGCGCGCAGCGTCGGGCGGATTTCCATCGCCGCGTAGCGTTGCAGCGTGTGCAGCGCCGAGGCCTCATCCCAACCCGCGGGATGGCCGGGCGCATGCAGCACCCGCGCATCGCAGGCGGCCTGCCAGGCGGCTTCGTTGAGTTCGGTGGCGGTCAGCAGCTGGTCGACCGGCGCCGCGAAGGCCAATGCCGCGCCACCCCGATGCTGGCGTACCACCAGCGGCGCATCGGGCCAGCCCAGCGCGCTGCGCCCGCGCGCGACGTAATCGCGCCAGGCGGCAAAACGCGCGGCGTCCTCGGCGCCGTCGCCGACCGTTTCCAGTACCGCGCCGGGCTGGGCGAAGTACAGGTTGGGTCCAGTGAGGCGGCGCGAGTCGGAGAAGGGCAGTGGCGGGAATGCGTTCCGCACTAATCGTCCTGTTCGCGCGAGAGATGGATGCCGCGCTCGTCGCGGACGATGCCTTCCCACTGGCTGGTGTCGAACACCACCTCGACCGGTGCGGCCGGCTCGCTGTGCACCGCCGCGACCGGCTTGGCCGGCGCTGGCGCCGCGCCTTCGGGCTTGAACTTGATCACCTGCTTCCACGAGCGCACCAGCGCATCGGCGAACACCAGCAGCAGATCGCCCGGCTGGCCCATGCGCAAAGCGGCATCGATCGCTTCCTGCTCGTCAGGGATGATCGAGATCGCCGCCTCGGCTACGCCGCGCTCGCGGAGGCGCGCTGCGATCAGCTTCGGCACTTCGTCGGCACCGCGGCCGCGCAGCGAATCGTCGCGGCGGCAGAAGTAATGATCGAAGCGGCCGGCGACGGCGTCCGCGATCTCGCGCAGATCCTCGTCGCGGCGGTCGCCCGGGCCGGCGAGTACCACGATGCGGCGCCCGGCGACGTCGAGCCGCTGCGCGAGGTCGGCCATCACCCCGACCGCATGCGCGTTGTGGCCGTAGTCGAACAGCACCTTGAACGGATGCTCGGAGAACACGTTCATGCGCCCCGGCGCCTGGAAGAAGGTGCTGTCGAAGGTGCGCAAGCCCTGGCGGATCGAATCGAGTTTGATGCCCATCGAGAACGCGACCGAGGCAGCGATCATGGCGTTCTGCACGTTGTGCATGGCCTTGCCTTCCAACGTCGCCGGGATCAGGTGCGTCCACAGCAGCGGGATATGGCTGCCCTTGTCGTACAGCGTGATCATCTGGCCGTTGACGCCGGCCTCCAGCGCGCAGGCTCTACCGCCGGCGCGGATGTGCTCGCGCACCAGGCCGTGCTGCGGGTTCATGGTGACGTAGCAGATCACCTTGGCGTCGGTGTAGCCCGACATCTTCAGCACGTTGGGGTCGTCGGCGTTGAGCACCGCGCAGTCTTCCGCCACCTCGACCACGATCCGCTTGATCTCGGCGAGTTGCTCCAGCGTATCGATGCCCTTCATGCCGAGATGATCGGAAGCGACATTGATCACCGCGCCGACATCGACCTTGGGCACGCCCATGCCGGCGCGCAGCAGGCCGCCGCGGGCGGTTTCCAGCACCGCGAAATCGATCTGCGGATCGGCCAGCACCATGCGCGCCGAGACCGGCCCGGTCATGTCGCCTTCGACCGTGCGCTGGCCGTCGATGTAGACGCCGTCGGTGGTGGTCAGGCCCGGCGTGTAGCCGGCCATCTTGACGATGTGCGCCAGCATGCGCGAGGTCGTGGTCTTGCCGTTGGTGCCGGTGATCGCGGCGATCGGCACCCGCGCCAGCGTGCCGGGCGGGAACAGCATGTCGATCACCGGCCCGGCGACATCGCGCGGCTTGCCCTCGCTCGGCGCCACATGCATGCGGAAGCCCGGCGCCGCGTTGCACTCGCAGATGCCGCCGCCGATCGCCTTGTAGCTCTCGGCGATGTTGGTGGTGAGGAAGTCGACGCCGCCGACATCGAGGCCGATCGCTTTGATCGCGCGCACCGCCATGTCGCGGTTGTCGGGATGGATGATGTCGGTGACATCGGTGGCGGTGCCGCCGGTGGAGAGATTGGCGGTGGAGCGCAGGTGCAGCACGCGATCGGTTTCGAGCACGCTGTCGGCGGTGACGCCGGCGCGCGCCATCATCATCTCGGCTTGGGCATCGAGCTCGATGCGGGTCAGTACCTTCTCGTGGCCGACGCCGCGGCGCGGGTCCTGGTTGACGATGTCGACCAATTCGCGGATCGAATGCTTGCCGTCGCCGACCACATGGCCGGGCGTGCGCCGGGTCGCCGCCACCAGCTCGCCGTTGACCACCAGCAAGCGATGGTCATCGCCTTCGAGATAGGTTTCGACGATCACCGACCGCGAGTGCTCGCGCGCCTTGTTGAAGCCGGCGATCACTTCCTCCTCGGAGCTCAGGCGGATCGAGATGCCGCGGCCGTGGTTGCCGTTGTAGGGCTTGGTCACCACCGGATAGCCGATGCGTTTGGCGGCGCGCACCGCGGCCGATTCGCTTTGCACCAGTTCCTGCCGCGGCACCGGCAGGCCCAAGGAGGCGAGGATCTTGTTGGTTTCTTCCTTGTCGGAGGCGAGCTCGACCGCGATATGCGAGGTGCGGCCGGTGACGGTGGCCTGGATGCGCTGCTGGTACTTGCCGTGTCCGAGCTGCACCAGCGACTGCTCGTTCAAGCGCAGCCATGGGATGTTGCGGGCTTCGGCGGCCTTGACCAGCGACATCGTCGACGGCCCCAGCGCGCGGCGCTGCGCGTAGCGGATGAACTGGTCGCGCGCGTCTTCCCAGTTCCAGCCGTCCTCGACGCTGCCTTCGGGGCGCAGTTCGGCCGGCAGCAAGGAACACAGCAGCGTCAGCGCCAGCTCGCCGGCGGCAATGCCTTCCTCGCGCTGTGCATATTCGTAGACCACGGTGTAGACGCCGGGGCGATCATCGACGCTGCGCGTCTTGCCGAAGGTGACGTCCTCGCCAGCGACGTTCTGCAGTTCGATCGCGACATGCTCGAGCACATGCCCGAGCCAGGTGCCTTCGTTCTCCTTCATCCGGCGGATGAAGCCGCCGGGCTCGCGGTAGGAGCAACCGTGCTCGGCCAGGCCCGGCAGGGCCGCGACCAGGGCATCGACATAGGCGGCGCCGAGCTTGGCGGTCGGCCAGTTCTCCATCTCGCCCAGGTCAAGCTCGAGCTTGATGACCGGGAAATGCGCATACAGCGAGGGGCCGACGTAGACGGAACGATCGAGGATGCGCATGGCGGTCTACTCCTTCGCAGAGAACAGATGTCCGGCCGAGGCGCGCCGGGTATGCAGGTTGAAGGTGGCACCGTGGATCAGCACATGCACGCCGAGGCCGAGCAGGCAGACCGGCTCTCCTTCGTCGGCGCGATCCATCGAGGAGAACTGCAGGCCGGCGGCGTCGATCACGGTCACGGCGCCACTGCCCTCGACTTCCAGGGTGTTGTCCGGGGCGATAAAGGCCGCAGTGTCCTCGTCGAGGCCGATGCCGATGGCAAAGGGATTGAACGCCAGCGCCGTCGCCAGGCGCCCGAGGCGGTCACGCTGACGGAAGTGCTGGTCGATGATGAACCGGTTGGTCAGCCCGAGGCCAGGCGCGAGGCGCACGCTGCCGGCACGAGGCGAGCCGCCTTCTTCGCCGAAGGCGATCATGTGCTCCGACAGGATCGCCGCACCGGCGCTGGTGCCGGCCACATGCACGCCGTGTGCGTTGCGTTGGCGGATCAGTTTGGCGACCGGCGTGCCGCCAATCAGGGTGCTGATGCGCAACTGGTTGCCGCCGGTGAAGAAGATGCCGCTGGCCTGCTCGATGCGCTGCAACCGGCCTTTCTCTTCGCAATCGCGGCGGGTGTCGAAATCGATCGCGGTGACGCGGGCGGCGCCGAGTTCGGAAAAGATCCGCTCGTAGCGCGGGCCGGTATCGGCAAGGCGGCTGGCAGTGGGAATGACCACGATGTCGGCTTCGTCGCCGCCGCAGAGTTCAACAAAGCGGCGCAGGATGCGCGGGTCGTCTTCTTTTTCTTCGGCGCCGCCGATCGGAATGATCCAGCCGCGTTCTTCGCCATCGGGAATCTTGCTTGGGCACATCTGAGTGGAACGTCCTTGTCTTGCTTATGAAAGGGATTCGAAGGGGCCGTGCTGCAGCGCGCGGCCATCGCGCACCTGCCAACGGCCGCCGGCGATGACGTGATGGATGCCGGCGTGCTCGTCGAGCACCACCAGGTCGGCATCGAAGCCGATGCCGATGCCGCCCTTGTGCGGCAATCGCAGCTGCGCGGCGACGTTGCGGGTGAAGGCGGGCAGCGCCGATGGCAGCGGCAGGCCGCGTGCCAGCAGCGCCTGCAGGGTTTTGACCAACGCACCCGGGGCGCCGATATCGCAATGCGTCATGCGCCCGTCGCCATCGAAGCAGGGCAGGCAGCCGCCGGCATCGGAGCTGATGCTCACACGCGCCGGCGGTGCGCCGGCATCGAGGTAGCGCAGCAGCGCGTCCTCGGCGGCATACGCGTCTTCGCCGTCGTCGACCGGAAAGGCGGTGAAGTCGACCGGCACGCCGGCCTTGGCCAGTGCGACGGCTTCGTCGAACAGCGCGGTGCGACGATTGCAGTGGGTCGGGTTCCACACCCGCGCCGGCAGTTCGGACTCATGCAGTGCACGGCGGATCAGTTCGAGGCCGCGGGCACCATCGCCCAGATGCAGGTGCACATGCCCGGCCTTGCCGCTCATCAGGCCGGCGACATGCGCTTCGGCGGCGAGGCGCAGCAGTTCGTCAAAAGTCGGCTGGCTGCTGCGGTGGTCGCTGATCGCGACTTCGCCGATGCCGATCAAGGGCTCGACCAGGGCGATGTCGCTGCGCACGGAGCCGGTCAATGTGACCGGCGGCAGGTGATAGCCACCGCAATAGCCCCAGGCCGACAGGCCCTGCTCGCGCAGGGCGTAGAGGCCGGCCAGCAGCTCCCGGGTCGAGCGCACGCAATCGTCGGTGCCGAGCAGGCCGATCACCGTGGTGACACCGCCCAGGGTGTAGCGTGACAGCGGCAGCGCAGGCACGCGGCTGGCGAAACCGCCTTCGCCGCCGCCACCGGTGACGTGCACATGGCCGTCGACGAAGCCTGGAACCAGGCGTCGTCCTTCGAGATCCACCTCGTCCAGCGGCAGGCCGCGCGGTGCCTCGTCCTTGGCATCGCCCATCCACAGGATGCGGCCGCCGCCCAGCAGCAGCGAGCACAGGCCCAAGGGCTCCGGTGCGTAGACCTCGGCGTGGCGCAGCAGGATCAGCGGATTCGACATCGGCGAAGGTTAGCAGGCGGGCGCCGGCAGTGGCTGCCCGGGACTTGCTGGCATACTCCCGCGTCGGGAATGGCGGCCGCCAGCGGCACGCCGATGCGATGGCCAGAAGGATGGCGACACGGCATGCAGGAAGCGAACTTCCTCGAGTACAGGCAGCATCGCTATCTCAAGCTGGCGGTGGCGCTCGCGCTTGTGGCGGCGTTTGCCTATGCCTGGCACCAGCCGCCGGTGCTGGCCTATGGCGGCACCTGGCTCGGCTACACCCTTGGCACCGTGTCGGCACTGCTGGTGCTGCTGCTGTTGTGGTTGGGCGTGCGCAAGCGGCAGTACCGGCGCGCGCCGGGAACGCTGCAGGGCTGGCTGTCGGCGCATGTCTATCTGGGCACCACACTGCTGGTGCTGGCGACCCTGCACAGCGGCTTTGAGCTCGGCTGGAACGTGCACAGCCTCGCCTATGCGCTGATGCTCGGCGTGATTCTCAGCGGCTTCTACGGCGTCGCGGTGTTCCTGCGCCTGCCCGGAAGGATCACCGTCAACATGGGCGAGGACAGCCTCGACAGCCTGCTGCTGCAGATCGCCGACCTCGACCGCGAGGCGCGGCGGGTGGCGATGCAGTTGCCCGATGCCATCAATTCCGAAGTGCTGCATGCCAGCGAGCGCACCAAGATCGGCGGCAGCTGGTGGCGGCAGCTGCGCGGCAACCAGTTGCGCTGTCCCACCGCGGCGGTGCTGGCGCTGCTGCAGCGTCCCGCCCCGCAGTACGATGCCGCGCAATCGGCGGCGCATCGGGCGCTGTACGCGTTGATGCTGCGCAAGCAGGCGCTGGTCAATCGTGCCCGGCGCGACGTGATGTACAAGGCGCGCTTGCAGTTCTGGCTGTACCTGCATGTGCCGCTGTCGTTCGCCCTGTTGCTGGCGCTGCTGGCGCACGTGCTGGCGGTCTTCTACTACTGGTGATGGCGCGCGCATGATCCGTTGCCAGCTGATCCGGGTCCAACGCAATCGTCGCGGCCAGGCCGTGCGCGAGAGCCAGTGGATCAGTGCCGAGCCGCTGCGCATCGGTCGCGGCGCCGACTGCCAGATCCATCTGCCCGATCCGCGGGTGAACCTGCAGCATGCGCGGCTGCTGCGCGGCAGCGATGGCCTGTATCTGGAGGCGGAGCGGCCGTTGCTGTACGTCAACGACCGCTTCGAAGTACGGGTGCGCCTGCAGCCGGGGCTGGACGTGGGCATCGGCCCGTACCGCATCAGCGTCGAGCCGGCCGGCGACGGCGAAGATGTGAGCCTGGCGCTGGAGCTGGTGTCGCCGCTGCCGGAGGACGGCAGCGGACTGCGTGCACGCTCGCGCACCAGCCTCGCCGCCGCCGGCCTGTCGCGACGGCGTCTGGCATTGCTGTTGGGCGGGGCGGTGCTGCTGCTGTTCGTGCTGCTGCCGCTGCTGCCGGGTCAGTCGCCGGCGTTGCGCGAACTGTCGCAACAGCTGCCGGTCGGTCTCGACCAGTCCTGGGATGTCGGCCCGGTCAGCCCCGCGCATGCGGCGATCGCCCGTGATTGCCAGAGTTGCCATGCCCAAGCCTTCGTGCAGGCGCGCGACCGCGAGTGCCGCGCGTGCCACGAGGACGTCGCCGACCACGCGAGCACGCCGGACATGCAGGCCGTGGCCTTCGACGGGCAGCGCTGCGCCAGCTGCCACCTCGAGCACAAGGGGCCGGGCCTGGCCGAGCGCAATCCGTCGCTGTGCGTGGATTGCCATGCCGACCCGGCGGCGCCGGGCATCGCCGGGGTGTTGCCGGCGATCGCCGATTTCGCCAGCGCGCATCCGCCATTCCGCGTCAGCCACTTCGCCGCGGCGAACGTCGATGCGCCGTCGCGGCAGGCGGCAACGCCGCAGCAGCCGCTGCGTGAAGCCAACGGCCTGCGCTTTCCGCACGACGTGCATCTGGACGCCGACGGTATCGCCAGCCCGCAGGGACGACGGCAACTGCAATGCGCCAGCTGCCATACCCCCGAGCCCGATGGCGTCGGGTTCGCCGCGCTGCGGATGGAGACGCATTGCGCCGATTGTCATCGCTTGGAGTTCGAGCCCGCCGTCAGCTCGCGCCAGCTGCCGCATGCCGAGCCGGCGCAGGTGCTGACCAGTTTGCGCGAGTTCTACGCGCGGATCGCGCTGGGCGAAACGCCGCTGGACGTGCACACCGTGCACGGCCTGTTGCAGCGTCCGGCCGCGAGCACACCGTCGGCGCAGCGACAGCAGGCCTTGGACTGGGCGGAGCAGAAGGCGCAGACGATCGCGCGTGAAGTTTTCGAAGTGCGGGTCTGCGCCACCTGTCATGAGATCACCGCGGTGGACGATGCCGACGCACCGTGGCGCGTCGCGCCGGTGCGGCTGCAACGCGACTGGCTGCCCGCCGCGCGCTTCGACCACGGCGATCACCGCAGCCAGACCTGCACCACCTGCCATGCGGTCGTCGACTCGTCCCGCAGCGAGGATGTGGCGATGCCGGGTATCGAGACCTGCCGCACCTGCCATGCCGGCGCGCATCCGCAGCCCGGCGAGCTGCGCAGCGATTGCAGCAGCTGCCACGGATTCCATGGCAGTGGCTTCACGCATCCGTCGCTGTCGCCGGTGACGCCATGATGCGGCGCTGGCGCCTGATCCCGCCGCTGCTGCTGTGCAGCGTGCTCTGCGCCTGCGGCGGCAGCTCCAACAGCCCGACGCCGGCGCCTGCGCCCAGCTGTCCGCCGGATTGCAGCACACCGCCGCCGAGTGCCGATCCCGATGCGCGACGGCTCGGTATCGCCGATGTCCGCCGCATCCTGAGGCAGGCGGTTTACGAAGCGCAGTTGCGCGATGCCCGCGGCACCATCGCGGTGGTCGATCGGGTCGGCAATGTGCTGGGCGTGTTCCGCATGAGCGGCGCGGCATCGAGCTTCGTGATCGACGGCGGCCGCGAGGTCGTCGGCGGACTCGAGAAGGTGGCGGTGCTGCCCGACAGTTTCGCCGCGATCAGCAAGGCGATCACCGGCGCCTACCTGTCGAGTGCCGGCAACGCCTTCTCGACCCGCACCGCCAGCCAGATCGTGCAGGAGCACTTCAACCCCGGCGAGCTCGACCAGCCGGCCGGGCCGTTGTTCGGCGTGCAGTTTTCGCAGCTGTCGTGTTCCGACCTGATGCGTCGCGACGGCGATGCGCAGCTCGGTCCCAAGCGCTCGCCGCTGGGGCTTGCGGCCGATCCCGGCGGCCTGCCGCTGTACAAGCAGGGCGTGCTGGTTGGTGGTGTGGGCGTGATCGCCGATGGCCGTTATGGGCTGGATCGCGACATTCTCGATTTCGACAACGACCTCGACGAGGCAATCGCCGTGGCCGCCAGTCAGGGCTTCACCGCGCCGCTGGATATCCGCGCCGAACGCATCACCGCCGACGGTCGCAGCCTGCGCTTCGTCGACAGCGAAGTGCTGCTGGGCAATCCGGCGCAGGCGCCGGATCTGGCGGTGTTGCCGGGGACGCTGCTGATCGTGCCCGGCTATGCCGATGGCCTGCTGCACGCCGGCGCCGTGTATGGCGAAGCCGCCTCGGGCTATCGCGCCGATCGCGGCGAGTTCGCCGACCTCGGCGCCGTGGTGCTGGTCAATGCCGACGACAGCCTGCGCTATCCGCCGCGTGCCGGCAGCGATGGTGGGCTGCGCATCGACGAGGTGCGGCAGATCCTGCGCAGCGCACTGTCGATCGGCAATCGTGCGCGGGCGCAGATTCGTCGCCCACTGGGTTCGCCGGCACAGGTCACCGTCAGTGTGGTCGACACCCGGGGTGAGGTGCTGGGCCTGATCCGCAGTGCCGATGCACCGGTGTTCGGCACCGATGTCGCGCTGCAGAAGGCGCGCTCGGCCTTGCTGTTCTCCAGCCCCGATGCTGCAGACCTGCTGTCGGCGCTGCCACCGGCGAACTACCTGGTGCCGATGACGCCATCGCCGATCGCCGACTATGTGCCAGCCTTGCGGCAGTTCCTCGGCGACGCCGATGCGCTGGCTGATGGCATCGCCTACAGCGCCCGCGCCATCGGCAACCTGTCGCGACCGTATTTCCCCGATGGCATCCGCAGCGCGCTGTCCGGCCCGCTGTCGAAGCCGTTCGCGCAGTGGAGTCCGTTCAGCACCGGCCTGCAGCTCGACCTCTCCTACAACCGTCTGGTCGCCGCCGCGGGTGGCGACAGCAGCATCGGTTGCACCGGTATCGATCGTCTGCGCAATGGCCTGCAGATTTTCCCGGGCGCGGTGCCGATCTACCGCGGCCAGCAACTGGTCGGTGCGATCGGCGTCTCCGGTGACGGCGTCGATCAGGACGATATGGTCGCCTTCCTCGGCCTCGACCAGGCAGGCAAAGCGCTGGGCGGCAGCATCGGCAATGCGCCGGCGGCGATCCGCGCCGATACCCTGGTGCCGGCCGGTGGCGGCACGCGCTTGCGCTATGTGCAATGCCCGCAGGCGCCGTTCAACGATTCGACGGAGCAGAACGTCTGTGCCGGTCTGTAAGTCGCTACCGCTGTTTGTCTCGCTGCTGCTGGCGCCGATGGCGGCGCTGGCGACCGATCCACCGCCGCCCGACGCGACGGAAGAGATCGAGCGCGCGCGACCAGGACGGGTGACCACGCCGCCGGCGCTGCCCGTGATCGATCCCGATCGCGTCGAGCCGCCTTTGCCGGCCGTGCGCCGCGAGTCGCTTGCAGTGCCCGACCGCTGGCGGATCATGGAGGGCCTCGGCATCGGCATCGACCGCTGGGACCCGTACAACCCCAATGTGCTCAAGGGCGACAAGCCCTTCGAGCCGTTCGCGCGCTGGGGCCCGGACTGGTTCCTGGTGCTGACCGGCATTTCCGACTCGCTGCTTGAACTGCGGCGATTGCCGATCCCGGTCGGCGCCCAGTCCAGCGATCGTCCGGGCGCGGTCGACGTGTTCGGCATCGGCCGGCAGTCGACGCTCAACCAGAACCTGATCCTCTCGGCGGCGGTGATCAAGGGCAACACCACCTTCAAGCCGCCGGACCACGAACTGCGGCTGGTGCTGGTGCTCAACGGCAACCGCAGCGAAGCCGAGGAAGTGCGCGCGCTGCGCATCGACCCGCAACGCCCCACGGTGCGTCACGACAGCCACGTGGCGGTGCAGGAGCTGTTCTACGACAAGCACCTGCGCAACGTCTCCGCGCGTTACGACTTCGACAGCCTGCGCTTTGGTATCCAGCCGCTGATTTCCGACTTCCGCGGCTTCGTGCTGCAGGACAATGCCGCCGCCGTGCGCCTGTTCGGCATTCGCGACAACAATCACTGGCAGTACAACATCGCTTGGCTGCGGCGGCTGGAGAAGGACACCAACAGCGGCCTCAACGACCTCGGGCAATCCCCGCGTCGTGACGACACGTTGCTCGCGAATATCTACCGCCAGGATTGGCCGATGGTCGGGCACACCACCCAGCTGTCATTGCTGCACAACGTCAATCGCGAAAGCGGTGGCAACTACTACAACCGCAACGGTTTTCTGGAGCGCCCGGCGGTACTGGGTGATGGCCGCCCGCGCGACTACCGCGTGACCTATCTCGGCGTGAACGGCGATGGCCATTTCGGTCGCTGGAATCTCACCTCGTCGCTCTATCTCGCTTACGGCCAG
>DASUOA010000005.1:0-3374 GCA_036276895.1 Arenimonas sp.
GATCACGACGATGCCGTGCTCGCCGGCCATCTTGATCAACTGCCGCTGGGTCAGTTCAAGGCCGTCCTTGAGCGGGCCCGACTGGTTGGCGGCCGCGTTGAGCCCCGCATCGAGGCTGTCGAACACCGGCAGCAGGTCGGACAGCAGGCGCTCGTTGGCGAAGCGGCGGGCCTGCTCGACATCGCGGATCAGGCGGCGGCGCTGGTTCTCGAGTTCCGCGCGCTCGCGCAGGATCTCTTCGCGCAGGCTGTCATGGGCGACGCGCAGCTGGTCGAGCTCGGCCTGCAGGATGGCCGCGTCCATGTCGGCGGCGTCGGCGGACGCGGTGGCGTCCGGAGTCTGGTCTTGGTGCATGGGTTTCCCGTGACAAAGGCCCCGCCCCGCGGGGGTCGAGGCCCGTTGTGGGGGCCGGTCGGCGGGCTTTCAAGTCAGCGGGGTCGGCGCCTCGGGACTGAGCGCGGCGCCCAGCAGGTCGGCGGTGGCCTGCACCATCGGAATGACCCGCTCGTAGGCCATGCGGGTCGGGCCGATCACGCCCAGCACGCCCAGCACCCTGCCCTCGGCATTCTGGTAGGGCGCCGAGATCACGGTGCAGGCATCGAGCGGCGCCAGGCCGGTCTCCTCGCCGATGAAGACGCGCACGCCGGGGGCGCCGATGGTGCGCTCGAGCAGCTGCAGGATCTCGCGCTTGCGGGCAAAGGCCTCGAACAGCTCGCGCAGGCGCTCGAGGTCGGAGAGCTCCTGCACGCCCATCAGCCGGGTCTGGCCGGCCAGTAGCACGCTACCGGCCGCTTCGGCCGGCTCACCCAAGGCCTGCTCTGACAGCTCCATCGCCGCCGACAGCAGGCGCTCCATCTCGTCGCGGGTGTCGTGCAGGTCGCGCAGCACGGCCGAGCGGATCTCGGCCAGCGGGCGCCCGGCGCAGGTCGAGTTCAGGTAGTTGGCGGCCTGCTCCAGCTCCGAGGGGCTGTAGGGCCGACGGGTGGTGATGACCCGGTTCTGCACCTCGTTGTCGGTGAATACCAGGATCACTAGCACGCGGTTGCCATCCAAGGCCAGGAAGTCGATATGCCGGAAGGCGAACGCGGCCCGCTGCGGCACCGTCACCACGCCGACGAACTGGCTCATCGCAGACAGCAACTCGCTGGTGTTCGACAACAGGGCCTGGGTGCCGGCACCGGCCGGCAGCTGTGCGCGCAACCGGACCAACTCGGCGTCCTTGAGCGGCTGCAGCTGCAGCAGCGAGTCGACAAAGACCCGGTAGCCCTGCGCGGTCGGCACCCGACCGGCCGAGGTATGCGGCGCTGCGACCAAGCCCACCTCCTCGAGGTCGGCCATGATGTTGCGGATCGTGGCAGCGCTGACATCCAGCCCCGACCGCTTGGCCAAGGTGCGGCTGCCCACCGGCTCGCCGTCATGGATGTGTTCGGCAATCAGGGTGCGCAGCAGGCGGCGGGCGCGGGCGTCGAGCAACAGCGGGGAAACCATGGGGTCAGCACCTCTGTTGCATAAATAAGTCCGGGCGGAGCGGGAAGCAAGCCGCGCCGCGCATTCTGGGAACTCCGACCGGCGCAGAAGCCGATGTCCGACCGTCACTGGCCCGCTTTCAGGCAGAATTGCCGGCCATGCTCAGTCATCTCACCCTCAAGGATTTCGCCGTGGTCAGCCGCGCCGAGCTGGCCTTCGGCCCCGGCATGACGGTTGTTTCCGGTGAAACCGGCGCCGGCAAATCGCTGCTGGTCGATGCCCTGCTCTGGCTGACCGGCGCCCGCGCCGATGCCGGCATCGTCCGCTTCGGTGCCGAACGCGCCGAGCTCAGCGCCGAGTTCGACCTCGGCGACGCCCCCGATGCCGCCGACTGGCTGCGCGAACAGGCCCTCGACGAGGACGGCCAGTGCCAGATCCGCCGCATCATCAAGGCCGATGGCGGCTCGCGGGCCTGGATCAACGGTCGCCCGGCGACGCTGTCGCAACTCGCCGAGCTCGGTGAGCGGCTGGTGGAAATCCACGGCCAGCACGAGCACCAGGCCCTGCTCGAACGCGGTCACCAACTCGCGCTGCTCGACGCCTTCGGTCGGCACCCTGAAGCACTGCACGCCGTGCAGGCAGCCAGCGAGCGCTGGACCGCCCTGGAACGCGAGCACGCGCAGCTCACCGGCAATGCCGATGTCGGCGAGCGCATCGACTGGCTGCAGCGGCAGCTGTCCGAACTCGATGCTGAGCGACTGCAGCCATCGGATATCGAAGACCTGCTCGCCGCGCACCGGCGCCAGAGCAACGCCGCCGGGCTGATCCAAGGCTGCGCCCAGGCCCTCACCGAGCTCGCCGGAGACGAAGGCGCCAGCCTGCGCCGCCGCCTACGCCAGCTGCAATCCGAACTCGCCCGCCTGGGCGACAACGAGCCGCGCTTGGTCGAGGTGCAGTCGCTGCTGGATTCCGCGGCGATCCAGATCGACGAAGCCGCCAGCAGCCTCGAACGCATCCACGACGATTTCGACCTCGACCCCACGCGACTGCAGCAGCTGGACGACCGCCTGTCGCGCCTGCACGAGATGGCCCGGCGCCAACGCGTGCCGCTCGAAGGCCTTGCCGAACGGCGGGAGCAACTGCACGCCGAGCTCGACAGCCTGCGCGGCGCCAGCGAGCGACTGGCCGAGATCGAGCGGGACATTGCGGCTGCGCGCGACCAATGGCAGTCGGTCGCTGCCGCCTTGACACAGGCGCGCCAGCGCGCGGCGGCAGCCCTGTCGCGCGAAGTCAGCCGCCTGATGGCCGAGCTTGGCATGGCCGGCGGCGTGTTCACCGTGCAGATCGATCCCCAGCCCCTCGATAAGCCTAGTCCGCTCGGCGCCGAGCGGATCGAGTTTCTAGTCTCGGCCAATCCCGGCCAGCCGCCGCGCGCACTGCGCAAGACCGCGTCCGGTGGCGAGCTGGCGCGCATCAGTCTTGCCATCGAAGTCGCTGCGCTTGGACTCGATGCGGTGCCGAGCATGGTCTTCGACGAAGTCGACACCGGCATCGGTGGCGCCGTTGCCGAAGTGGTCGGACAGAAGCTGCGCGCCCTTGGTCAGACGCGGCAGGTGCTGTGCGTCACCCATCTGCCGCAGGTCGCGGCACAGGGCCATCACCACTTCCGCGTCAGCAAGGCGGTCGATGGCGAGGCCACGCACAGCGCCGTGGTCGGGCTCGATGCCAAGGCGCGCGTCGAAGAACTCGCACGCATGCTCGGCGGCGTCGAGATCACCCGCGAGACGCGCGCCAATGCGCGGCAGATGCTGGAGCGGGCGCAGGCATGACGCCGGCCACGCACACCGTCACGCCACTGCAGGCGGCGAGCCAACCGCCGCCGCTGGTGGTGGCGGTGTCGTCACGGG
>DASUOA010000006.1:0-5659 GCA_036276895.1 Arenimonas sp.
GCCCATGAAATTCGACTTTCTGATGTGCTCGGAGCGGTCCGGCAGCAACCTGATTACACGCATGTTGGACAGCCACCCGGCGATATGCGGCCCTCCAGCTCGACACCTGTTCAATCCGGTGGCGCGGAACCTGTTCCGCTATGGCGATTTGCGCCAATCGGACAACTGGTCGGCTTTGCTGAAGGACTTCGCCGACCTGCTGGAATCCGGCCTCTCGTTGTGGCGGACGCGGGTCGAAGAAGCAGAGCTCGCACAACTGGCCGCGACTGGCGACGTGACCGGACTGCTGCGCGGCGTCTTTGAGGCGGAAGCGCGAGCCAGCGGCAAACAGCGCATTTTCGTCAAGGAGAACCAGATCTACGAGTTCATACTCTTCCTGGAACTCGGCCTCCCCGGGGCGCACTACCTCTATCTGGTTCGCGACCCACGTGACATGGCCTTGTCATGGAAGAAGAGCGCCACCCATGCAGGTGGAGTGGTCCGCGCCGCACGGCAATGGCAGCGCGACCAGATCGAGTTCCTCAAGTGCTTTCGCGAACTGTCCCTGCGCGGACGGGCAATGCTAATTCACTACGAAGCGCTGATAGCCGACCCGGAAACGGCACTGCGCCGCATCTGCACACAGTTCGGGCTCCCCTTCGCGAACTCGATGCTTTCCTATCATGCCGACGAGCTGACGCGGCAAAACGCCTTGCACCACCCTGCCTGGAGCAATCTGGACAAAGCGGTCATGCACGAAAATCGGGCCAAGTACCTGAGCGAACTTTCTCCTGCCGAAATCCGGGCTGTCGAGCACATCTGCGCGCGAGAAATGCGGCTGCTGGGCTATGCGCCAGAAGGCGACCACAGCGATAGCGGCGGGATGAGCGAGCAGGAACTGGTTGAGCTTGAACAGTATGAGTCGCAGCACATGCCGCACAGCCCGAGCGAGGGGGTAAAGCGCAACATCGAAGCCAAGCAGGCCTTCTATCGGAAGGGATGAGCTGAGGACAATTACATACTGACGCCGACTCCCGCAGGGCGATCGACGCCAACACTCCGGTCCAGCAACCCGGCGCGGCGACACACTCACTACCGTGTACCACGCCCCCGCAGCTTGCCGCGCTACCAATTCGCTACCCCCGGCGCCGCAGCACGAACAACGCCTGCGGCAGTATCCGGTGGTCGTCGATGAATTCGACCAGCTCGAACTCACCGCCCCAATGCCTCTCGATGTAGCCGCGCGGAATCAGCGACTCGCCATAGGTGCCGTCGTACTGGCCGTGACCGGCGTGCAGAAACTCGCCGCGGTCGTAGTCGGCATAACACTGCTCGACATCGGTGAACGACTCGGCCAGCTGCACGTACCAGGGGTTCGACCTGTCGCCGCGCGTGCGGATGTTCTGGCAGAAATCGATGAAGGCGCGGCGCTGGGTGGTCATCAGCACCAGCCCGCCGGGCCGGACGATGCGGGCGAACTCGCCGATCCAGGCATCGGCGCAATCCGGCGACAGGTGCGAGAACACCGAGTAGCCGAAGGCCAGATCGACCATACCGCTGCGCAGCGGACTCGGCGGCCAGGAGTCGACTTTCAGGAAGTTGGCCATGCCAAAGACCTTGCGGCAGTGCTCGACCATGCCGCCACTGACCTCTAGTCCGTAGAGATTGTCCGGGTGTACGTACTTGAGCATGAAGCGCGTGTAGCGCCCCCAGCCGCTGCCGAAATCCACCACCACCGAACGCTCGTCCAGCTGCGTGCCGTGTTCGTCCACCTTCTGCAGCAGCACCCGGATGAACTGCTCGGCCTCCAGCAACGCCGCGATGCCCGAGGATCCGACGAAGATGCGCTGCCGCTCCTCATCGATGAAGCCCGGGAGGTAATGGCCGTTGCACGGCTGCCCGACCAGACTCCCGTACAACGCCTTGGTCCAGTCGCGATCGCTCAGCCCGCGCAACTCCCGATGCAGCGCACTGGCACTGTCGGCAAACCAGCGCGCCAATGGGTCGTAGGGTGACCTCCGGCCGGCGCAGGCCAAGGCCGGCAGGTCGCCATTGCCTGCCACGCCGCCCATCGCCTCAGCCATGCCGCCCAGCGCATCGATCAGATTGTCGACCAGCAAGTTGCCCTCGTCACCGCTCAAGCGCTGAGCCTCGCGGAACTTCTCCACCGCGTCCTGCCAGCGACCGAGCCTGAACAGGACCACGGCAAGATCGTTGGCGGTTTGCGCGTCGATCCCACCCTGCTGCCGGTACAGGTCGGCGAGCGCGGAATAGGCCGACTCCAGATCACCGTTCTCGAACGCCTGGTAAGCCCGCTCCCGGGCCGCCACCGCCGCTTCATCACTCATCGATGCTGACTCCTGAATTCCGCCTGAGCAGGTGCAATCTTCATGCCGCGAAATCGGCGCGTACTGCAGCAGCGTCGCTGGCACGCCCCCTGCAACCGGCGTATCTTCAAGTTTGCCGCATGCCGGCCGATAACCTGGCCGAGTAACGAGGTGTTTGCCATGTCCGCGGTCTCTTCCGGCTTTCTCGATGTCAATGCGCTGGTCACCCAGCTGATGGCGGCCACCCGGGCGCCAGTCGAGCTGCGTTTCGATCGCCGCGAAGCCGAAACCAATGCCCAGCTCAGTGCCTTCGGCAAGCTCAGCAGCGCCTTCGACGCGCTGAAGACGGCGCTCACCGACCTCACCAGCGCCAGCACCTATGGCGGTCGCACCGCCACCTCCGGCGACGAATCCCTGTACACCGCCACCGCAAGCACCGGCGCCACGGCGGGCACCTATCAAGTCGAGGTCGAGGCCGTAGCCTCGGCGCACAAGCTGGTGTCCGGGGCGCTTGCGTCTGGCGTCGGGCTTGGCGACGGCCAGCTCACCATCGACATCAACGGCGTCAACTTCGCCGTCGACATCAGCAGCGGCACCGACACCCCGGAAGACATCCGCGATGCCATCAATACCGCCGCCGCCACCGCCGGCGCCGAGTTGACCGCCACCATCATCGAGGCCGATGGCGGCCAGCACCTGGTGCTCACGGCAAAGCAGACGGGCGCCGACTACGCCATCACCGTCACCAATACCAGCGCACCGGCCAATGCCGCGTTCGACGCCCTGACCAACGCCTCGCTGACCGAGCAGTCGGCGGCCCAGGATGCCCGCCTCTACGTCGACGGTATTCTCAAGACCGCCAGCAGCAACACCATCACCGATTTCATTCCCGGCATCACCTTCAACCTGAAGGCGCAGGACCCCGGCAACGTCACCAGCCTCAGCGTCGCGGCGGACTACACGCCGACCGTCGATGCCGTCGCTGCTTTTGTCGAGGCCTACAACAAGGCCGTGACCACGCTGAGCGATGTCAGCAAGTACAACACTGAAACCAAGCAGGACTCGGCGCTCACCGGCGATGCCGCCGTCCGCAGTGCCGAGCGGCAGTTGCGTTCGGCTCTGGGCAACGCCCTGTCGGACGCTGTGGATGCCGGCTTCGGCTCGGCCGCGCTGGGCATCGACACCAAGGTCGACGGCACGCTCGATTTCGACAAGAGTGCCTTCACCGATGCCCTCAGTGCGGACCCGTCAGGACTGCAGGCACTGTTCGCCGACACTGGCGGCTTCGCCGACTCGCTGCTGACCGTGGTCTCCGGCTACATCGGTACCGACGGCATCTTCACCGACCGCACCGAATCGCTGAATGACCGCCTCGTCGACATCGATGACGACCGCGATGCCGCCGAGCGCCGCTTCGAAGCCATCGAAGCCCGCTACCGTGCGCAGTACACCGCGCTCGACGTGCTGCTGGCGCAGTCGCAGAACACCAGCAACTTCCTTGCCCAGCAACTCGCCGGGCTTTCCCGAATCTGACCTGACCAACCGGTGGCCGCCAACATGACCGCAAGCGCGATTTCCGAATACCGGCAAACCCGCACCGCTGGCTTGAACCCCGGCGATGATCCGCATCGCACGGTGCTACTGCTGCTGCAGGGCGCCATCGAGCGTGTCCGCAGCGCCGATGCGGCGATCCAGCAAGGTGCGGTGCAGACCAAGCTGACCGCGATCAGGCAGACCCTGGACATCCTCGATGTGCTGCGCGCATCGCTTGATCACCAGGCGGGCGGGCCGATCGCCGGCGGCCTCGACTCGCTCTACGAGTACGTCTCGCAACGGCTGGTGCAGGCCAATGCGGTGAACAACCGCGAGCACCTCGCCGAAGCGGCGCGGCTGCTCAGCGAGATCGCTACGGCCTGGGCGGAAGTTCCGGCGAGGTTGGGCGATCAAGCCAAGGCGTGAGCGGCATGTCCGCGGCTAAGCTGCCTGACGCGGAGACTTTCGTCGCGGCGGTGGATGCCGCGCTGGACGCCGGTGACACTACCGCCGCCGAGGCACTCATCGAGGCCAATGATCGCGCCATCCGCGAGGCGGTTGCGGCGCTCGACCTTGGTGATGAGGCCGGCCGCGCCGACGCGCTGGCGCTGCAACATCGCCAGGTCGAGATCGTCGAGCAGCTGCGGCAACGCCGCGATGCACTGGCCGGCAATTTGCAGGGCATGAATCAGGGGCGCCAGGCACGTCGCGCCTACACCAGCAACCGATGAGCGAGCCTCACGCCAGCCAGGAAGCCAGCACCCGCGCCGAACAGCAATTGTGCGGCGATGCCCTGTGCACCTTCGAGGAACTGCCGGTGCGCTGGACCCCGCAGACCCTCAGCGCAATCGCCAGCGAGCGGCTGGCCGAACACGCCGAGGGCCTGCTGCGCACCATGGCCTTGGTCGAGGAAACCTTCAGTGACGATCCGGAAGAACGCGGCAACACCGATCTGCCGATGCACCGGGTCGAGGCCAAGCTGCAGCTGCTGCTGGAGATGGTCGGCACCTTGCTGGCGCGACAATCCGACCTGCCGACGACACGCACCATCCGCTGGTCGCGACTGGGCTTGAGCCTCGATGCGGACCAAGCGGCCGAGACCGATGCCACCGGCGTGGTCGAGTTGCAGCTGCTGCCCTGGCTGCCGCAGTTGCTCAGCCTGCCCTGTCGCGTATTGGCCTGCATCGCCGAAGGCGAGCGGCACCGGGTCTGGCTGGCCTTTGATCCGCTGTCGCCGGCGCTGGAAGCGGCACTCGAGCGCCATCTGTTCCGCCGCCACCGCCGCGCCATCTCCGCCAGCCGTCGACAACGCTGACACGAGGCCCGCAAACCGGGGTAGCTGCCGGCTGTCGCATCCGCTATGTTGCGGGCAAGCGGTATCGGGAGAACGGATCGACCGTGCGAGTCCTGATCGAGGAAACCTGCCAGCTGCACCGCGCCGGCCTGCGCAGCCTGATTGAGGCCATGCCCGGCCTCGAAGTGGTGGCCGAGGCACGCGATATCGGCGAAGCCTTCGAGCTGATCGCCCTGCATCGCCCGGAGCTGGCGGTATTGGAGCTGCCGACGCCATCGGGCATCGGCCTGCAGGCGATTTCCCGATTGAGCGCAACCTATACCGAAACCGCCCTGGTGATCACCGCCAGCCAGGGCAGTCTTGAGTTGGCGCGCGAAACCCTGTCACGCGGCGCCCGCGCCTTCCTCGGCCCGGAGTGCGGCACCAGTGAACTCGAACTGGCCTTGCAGGCAGCGGTGCAAGGACACGTCTTTCTCAGCCCCAATCTCTCCTCGCAACTGCTGCACGGCGTATTGCAGCGGCCGCG
>DASUOA010000007.1:0-2394 GCA_036276895.1 Arenimonas sp.
ACCCGGGAGTACGAACAGCCCTCCGGCCGCCAGTCCGCCGCGGGTGCCGTGCAACAGCCAGCCGACATAGGTCGCCAGCTGCTGTGCTTCCGGCCCCGGCAGCAACATGCAGTAGTTGAGTGCGTGCAGGAAGCGCTGCTCGCTGATCCAGCGCTTCTCCTCGACCAGGATGCGATGCATCACCGCGATCTGTCCGGCCGGTCCGCCGAATGAGAGCAGGGCGATGCGCAGCCAGACGCGCAGGGCGTCGCGGAAGGAGACAGCCTGCGCGGCGACGGTCGGTTCGGCAGGTGGCATCGCAGATTCGCAGCGCAGGCGTCAAGGCCGGGGCTGCCAGTGTGCCGCGAGTCGCCGGGTCAGAGCCAGGGCCGTAGGCGAGTCAAAGCGCGCTCGTCTTGCCCGGCTAAGGTTCACCGCGTAGCGTATGCCGGCGTCGTGTCTCGCGCCGTATTGCGGCGCAGAGCGCGAACGTCCTTCTCATCATCCAGGAGCGCACATGCTGGCCACGCCCGAAGTTGTGGAACTTCCCTCCCTGCCGCAACACGCCAGTGCTGAGCAGTTGCAGCAACGGCAGTTCCAGTTGTCGCTGGCACGCACGTCGTACAACTACATGCGCAGCTATCTGGAGCAGGTGCCGATGTCGGCTGACCTGCCGCCGGGCGAGAAATTCAGCATCGACTTCGAAGCCAAAGTGATTGCGGTGTTCATCCCGCTGGCGGAGAACTTCCAGAAGGTGGTGCTGGCGCTGCTGCAGCGCGAACTCGACAGCGATCTGCCGACCGAAGCGTTCCGACGCGTGCGCGAGACTTTCGATCAGCTCAGCACCGAGTTCAGCCTGCTGCATCCCGAGCGCGACTGGAAGGAGCTGCATGCCTTCTTCGACGCGCTGGCGGCCCTGCCGAAGGCGATGGAAGGCCTGGTCAATCTGCCCAAGGACATCGAGAAGATGGCCACCGGGCTGTCGACGGTGTTCAAGGATTTCCTGGCCAACGGGCCGACCGCCTTCCTGAAGTCGACCCTGTTCGACATGCTCAGTGAAACGCATGGCCGCAACTATCTGCATGCGGAGACGCTGGACGACTACGAGTCGATGTTCATCGCGCTGCCCAAGCCGTTGATGCTGCAGCTGCAGCAGCAGGCCTGGATGCCCAAGGGCGAGAAGCCCTGTATGCAGGACTGGTTCTTCGGTTACCTGCAGATCGCCGGATTCAATACCACCAACCTGCGCGGCGTGGCATTGGAAGCGGTGGCCGGCAGCCAGGCCGTGGTGCTGTCGGAACTGCAGAAAAAGATGCCGATCAGCGATGCCATCCTGCAGGGCGTGCTCGGTGATGCCAGCATCACCCTGGCCGATGCCGTGCGCCAGCATCGGCTGTATGTCTGCGACTACGCGGCGCTGGACGGCGCGACCGCCGACCAGCTGATGGGCGAGCAGCGTTACATCGCGGCGCCGATCGCGTTGTTCTACTGGAATCCGACCCCGCCGCCGGGCTATCCGCCGGGCGCCGAGGGCGTGCTGCAACCGATCGCAATCCAGTTGGCGCAGAAGTTCGACGCCGAGAACGCGCCGATCTTTACACCCAATGACAGCGCCAACGCCAACGATGCCAATGGCCTGAAATGGCGGGTCGCCAAGTACTTCGTCAATGTCGTCTGCGCCATCCAGCACGAGGCCATCGCGCATCTGGGCGACTGCCACCTGATCATCGAGCCGATCGTGGTCGCGGCGCATCGCCAGCTGGCCGAGCAGCATCCGCTGTTGAAACTGCTGGTGCCGCATTTCCGCTTCACCATCAACATCAACGATGACGCCATCCACAGCCTGATCATTCCCGGCGGCGTGGTTGCCACCAATGTCGGGCCGTCGATCGAATCGACCCTGGAGCTGCTTGGCAAGTCACATGCGGCCTGGCGTTGGGACCAGAACAATCCCGATCGCGTGTTCCAGTTGCGCGGCGTCGACCAGTTGCCGGTGTTTCCGTTCCGCGACGACACCCGTCTGCTGTGGTCGGCCACGCGCTCGTTTGTCAGCGAGTATCTGCGCCGGTACTACCGTAACGATCAGGACGTGCTGGAAGATACCGAACTGCAAGGTTTCATCAACGAGCTGGTGTCGCCGCTGTACGCCGGCTTCAAGGGCCTGGACGGCCTGCGTGAGAACGACGATCCCAAGCGCCCGGTCAAGCTCGACAGCCTTGCCTATCTGATCGATATCGTCGCCCAGATCATCTACATCGCCGGTCCGCAGCATGCCTCGGTGAACTACGCGCAGTATCCGTTGATGTCGTATATGCCGAGCGTCGCGGGCACCATCTACCGCGCGCCGCCGACCCGGTCGACCGAGCTCAAGAGCGAGCAGGACTGCCTGGGCTGGTATCCGCCGCTGGACGTCTC
>DASUOA010000008.1:0-4839 GCA_036276895.1 Arenimonas sp.
CAGGCTGCCGTCCTCGTTCTCGACCACGAACTGCAGGTCGACGCGGCCCTTGGCGCTGCCGGCCGCGGCGCGCACGGTGAGCGGCAACGTCAGCACTTCTTCGGCGGATGCCGCATGTACGGCGCCGGCATCGACCAGCTGCAACTGCGACGCTCCTTCGATGCGGATGCGATAGCGCTGCGCCTGCTGCGACTTGTTGACGATGCGAAGGGTGTAGCCGTTCTCGATACCGCCGTCGATGGCGGTGCGGTACAACGCGTTGCGGTCGCGGATGACGTCGACGATCAACTCGCTGCGAGTGGCGATGCCGTAGGCGAAGAAGGCGAGCAGGCCGAGCAGCAGCAGCGCATACACCAGCACGCGCGGCCGCAACACCTTGGCGGGGCGGCCATCGAGCACGTTCTGCGTGGTGTAGCGCACCAGCCCGCGCGGATAACCGATGCGATCCATCACCGAATCGCAGGCATCGACGCAGGCGCCGCAGGCGATGCACTCGTACTGCAGACCGTTGCGGATATCGATGCCGGTCGGGCAGACCTGCACACACAGGGTGCAGTCGATGCAGTCGCCGAGATCGTCGGGCTTCTCCACCACCGGCGCCGGCGGCAGGTCGTGCTGCGCGTCGACCACCAGCGCCGTGGTCGCGCGCACGTCGCTGTGACGCTCGCTATGGGCGGCGGCGATCACGCTGCTGGTGGCGACATCCTGCGGCAACAGGCCGCGGGCGCGTTCGAGCACGCTGGCAAGCGTGCCCTTCTTGCGCGAGCCGCGCGGCTCGCCGCGCATCGGGTCGTAGGCGATGATCAGGGTGTTGCGGTCGAACATTGCGCTCTGGAAGCGCGCGTACGGGCACATGTACTTGCACACCTGCTCGCGCAACACCCCGGCATTGCCCCAGGTGGCGAGTGCGTAGAACAGTACCCAGAAAGTCTCCCAGCCGCCCCAGTCCAGCGTCCACACGCGCTCGGTAAGTTCGCGGATCGGCGTGAAATAGCCGACGAAGGTGAATCCCGTCCACAGCGCGAACAGCAGCCACAGGGTGTGTTTGGCCAGCTTGCGACGCAACTTGTCGACCGTCCACGGCGCCGCATCGAGTTTCATGCGGCGGTTGCGGTCGCCCTCGGTCCAGCGCTCCATCCAGATGAAGACTTCCGTCCACACCGTCTGCGGGCAGGCGTAGCCGCACCACAGGCGGCCGGCCAGCGCGGTGAAGAAGAACAGCGACAGCCCGGCGATCACCAGCAGCAGGGCGAGGAAAAAGAAATCCTGCGGCCAGAACACCAGCCCGAATACATAGAACTTGCGCGCCGGCAGATCCCACAGCACCGCTTGGCGGTCATCCCATGGCAGCCAGGCGAACACGTAATACATGCCCAGCAGCCAGACCACCGCGGCGTGGCGCAATCGCTGGAAGCGTCCGTCCTGTTCGCGCGGATAGATCTTGCGCTCGGAGACGTAGAGGCTGTCGTCGTCGACCAGTTGCGAGGGGATCTTGCCGGCCATGCCTCAACCCTTGCCCAGCGGCTGGTTGAAGCGGCTGGCCGGGCGCAACAGGATCCAGGTGAACAGTGATGACGAGGCAGTGCAGGTCCAGAACACGAAAAAGCCGATCGTGTAGCCGAAGCCGCGGCTGATCTCCAGCTCGGGGAAGGTGATGTCGCGCAGCGTCAGCGGGTCGACAAAGGCGAAGAACACCATGGTCGCAACACCGGCGGCGAAGAAGCTCGGCCACAGGATCGCCCCCAGCCGCTGCGCCAGCGGGCGTGGCGGATGATCGAAGGGGCGTTCGGCCGAAACGCGCATGTCACTCCTTGCTGCCGGGCGGGTGCGTCAGCGACCAGACGTACGCGGCGGCGAGGCGCGAACGCAGCTCGCCGAGGATCGGCGCATGCGCCGGCATCTGGCCGTTGCGACCCAGCACGATGGTCTCGCGGATACTGGTGAAGTCGCTACCGTACAGCCAAGTGTCGTCGCTGAGGTCGGGCGCGCCAAGCTGCGGATTGCCCTTGCCGTCGACGCCGTGGCAGGCGGCGCAGACGCCGGCAAAGCGCGCCTGGCCGGCCGCGACCAGGGCCGGGTCGGCCTTCTGGCCGGACAGGCTCTGCACGTAGGCGGCCACTTCGGTGATCGCCGCTTCGCTGCCCATGACCGCGCCCATCGGCGGCATCGCGGCCTGCCGGCCGTGCAGCACGGTAGCGAGGATGTCATCGGGCTTGCCGCCCCACAGCCAGTCGTCGTCGGTGAGGTTGGGATAGCCCTTGGCACCGCGTGCGTCGGAACCATGGCACTGCGAACAGTAATCGGCGAACAGCCGGCCACCGAACGCGAGTGCTTGCGGATCACGGGCGATGGCATCGATGGGCTGGTCGGCGAAGCTGCCGAAGGCATCAAGGATGCGCGCGTCGGCGGCAGCCTTGTCGGCATCGTGCTGCTTGGCCGAGGTCCACTCACCCTTGCCTTCGAAGCTGCCCATGCCCGGATACCAGACCAGGTAGGCGATGCCGAAAAAAATGGTGATCCAGAACAGGTTGATCCACCACTTCGGCAGCGGCTTGTTGTACTCGGTGAGATCGCCATCCCAGACATGACCGGTGGTCTCGGTACTGCTGGCGGTGTCGCCGCTACCGCGCTTGCGCGAAGTCCACCACAGCAGCCAGGCGCTGCCGACAATGTTGATGACAACCAGGACGATGATGAACCAGGACCAGAAGGCGCTCATGGCGTGCGCTCGCTTGCATGGGAGTCGGAGTCGCCCGCGTCGTCGGCGAGCGGCAGCTCGGCGGCGGCGTCGAACTCGGCCTTGCGCCGTGGGCTCCAGACCCAGGCGACGCCAGCCAGGAAGGCGACCAGCAGGATGGTGGTGACGATTCCAGGAATCATGTTCAGCCCTTCGGTGCGTGCCGGCCAAGGCCCTGCAGGTAGGCGATCAGCGCATCCATCTCGGACTTGCCGGCCACCGCGGCGGCAGCGCCGTCGATGTCTTCGGGCGTGTAGGGGTCGCCGATGCGTTGCAGCGCGCGCATGTTGCGGGTGACCGCGCGCGGGTCGACCGGTGTCTCGGCCAGCCACGGATAGCCGGGCATGTTCGATACCGGCACCACATCGCGCGGGTTGATCAGGTGCACGCGGTGCCAGTCGTCGGAGTAGCGGCCGCCGATGCGCGCGAGGTCCGGCCCGGTACGCTTGCTGCCCCACTGGAACGGCCGGTCATACACCGATTCGCCGGCCAGCGAATAATGGCCGTAGCGCTCGGTTTCGAAACGCAGCGTGCGCACCATCTGCGAATGGCAGTTGTAGCAGCCTTCGCGCACGTAGATGTCGCGTCCGGCCAGTTCCAGCGGCGGGTAGGGCTTGACGCCCGGCAGCGGCTTGACCGCCTCGGCCTGGTACATCAACGGCACGATCTCGGCCAGGCCGCCGAAGGAGATCACCACGGCGATCAGGATCGCCATCCAGCCGATATTGGTTTCCAGTTTCTCGTGGCTCATGTCGGAGTCCTCAGGCGTGGGCCGCGACCGGCAGGATCGGCGTCTGCACCACGCCCTTGCTCTGCTGTAGCGTGCGCCAGACGTTGACCACCATGATCAGCATGCCGGCGATCACCAGCAGGCCGGCGATCAGGCGCAGCAGGTAGTAGGGGTAGTTGAACTTGACGATCTCGACGAAGGCGTAGGTCAGGCTGCCATCGGGGTTGCTCGCGCGTGCCATCAGGCCCTGGCCGATGCCGGCGATCCACATCGCCACCGTGTACAGCAGCACGCCGATGGTGTGCACCCAGAAGTGCTGCTCGATCATCCTGGTCGAGTACATGCCGGCGAGGCCCAGGCAACGCGGGATCAGCATGTAGATCGAGCCGATCGAGATCATCGCCACCCAGCCCAGCGCACCGGAATGCACGTGGCCGATGGTCCAGTCGGTGTAGTGCGAGAGCGCGTTGACCGTCTTGATCGACATCATCGGCCCCTCGAAGGTGCTCATCATGTAGAACGAGATGGCGACGATCAGGAACTTCAGGATCGGATCGGTGCGCAGCTTGTACCAGGCGCCGGAGAGCGTCATCACGCCGTTGATCGCGCCGCCCCAGCTCGGTGCCAGCAGCACCAGCGAGAACACCATGCCTACCGACTGCGCCCAGTCGGGCAGGGCGGTGTAGTGCAGGTGGTGCGGGCCGGCCCACATGTAGACGGCGATCAGCGCCCAGAAGTGCACGATCGACAGCCGGTAGCTGTAGATGGGGCGGTTGGCCTGGCGCGGCACGAAGTAATACATCATGCCCAGGAAGCCGGCGGTCAGGAAGAAACCGACCGCGTTGTGGCCGTACCACCACTGCACCATGGCATCGACGGCGCCCGAGTAGACGGGGTAGCTGTGCCACAGGCCGGCCGGCATCGCCAGCGAGTTGACGATGTGCAGCAGGGCGACGGCGATGATGTAGGCGCCGTAGAACCAGTTGGCCACGAAGATGTGCCGGACGCGTCGCTTTACGATCGTGCCGAAGAAGATCCAGCCGTAGGCCACCCAGACCAGGGTGATCAGGATGTCGATCGGCCAGGCCAGCTCGGCGTATTCCTTGCCCTGGGTGAGCCCCAGCGGCAGGGTCACCGCCGCGCCCACGATCACCGCCTGCCAGCCCCAGAACACGAAGGCCGCCAGCCGGTCGGACAGCAGCCGTACGTGCGAGGTGCGCTGCACCACGTACAGACTGGTGGCGAACAGCGCGCAGCCGCCGAAGGCGAAGATCACCGCATTGGTGTGCAGCGGCCGCAGCCGCCCGAAGGACAGCCACGGCAGGTCGAAGTTGAGCGCGGGCCAGTACATCTGCGCCGCGATGAACAGCCC
>DASUOA010000009.1:0-5858 GCA_036276895.1 Arenimonas sp.
CCGCCGACAGGCCGAGCGTCGCGAACGCACGCTCGTCGCCACTGTCGCGAGTCAGCGCCTCGGTCTGGAGCGTCAACTGCAGTCGCTTGCCATCGCGCTCGATCTGCAACGGAATGTGGCGACCAATCGGCAGTTCCGCGATCCACCGCTGCACCGCCGGCACGTCGACCGGCAGCTGCGCATCCACCTGCTGGCCATCCAGGCTCAGGATGCGATCGCCGACCTTCAATCCTGCCTTCTCCGCCTGCGAGTCGCGCTCGATGGCGTAGACCAGCACGCCCTCGCTATGCGGACTGCCTTTGAGCGAGCGCAGTCGGAAGCCCAGATGCGCGCGGGTCACGTTGCCCTCGGCGATCAGGGTGTCGATCACCGCGGCGGCATCAGGCCCGGGAATGGCAAAGGCGAGGTCACCGCCGACGATCATGACGCGCGAATTGACGCCGACAATACGCCCCTGTGCGTCGACCAGCGGCCCACCGGAGTTGCCCGGGGCGATCGATGCGTCGTGCTGGATCCAGGCGTAGTAGCGGCCGGTCGGCTCATCGGCGGACAGCCGCGCCTCGTAATCGGCCTCGTCGCCGAACAGCGACACCAGCAGGCGTCGCGGATTGTTGACGACGCCGGCGCTCATCGAGTTCGACAGTCCCCACGGCGCGCCCATGGCATAGACCGGATCGCCGGCGCGCAGATCCAGCGTCTCGGCGAAACGGGCATGGCGGAAGGTTTCCGGCGTCTCCGGCAGCGCCTGCAACACCGCGAGGTCGGTGAGCGCGTCGCTGCCGATCAACTTCGCCGGTAGCTCGCGGCCATCGGCAAACACCACGCGGAAGTTGCGCCCCTTCTGCACCACGTGTGCGTTGGTAGCGATATGCCCTTCGGGCGTCACCACGGTGCCGCTGCCGCTGGACACACTGAGCACCGGCTGGCCCTGGTTGAAGTCCTCGCGCACCACCATGATGCTCACCACCACAGGTAACACCCGATCGCGCGCGATCTGCATTCCGGAGTCGGCACGACTGGACTGGGCGAGCGCCAGCCCCGGCAGCAGCAACGCCAAAGCGGCGCCGCGCAGCACGCGCAGAGTTACAGTCAGCAGGGACATCGGCAGCTACCTCCGGAAAATCACGCGGGGATTCGCAACCCGGCGCGCCGCTGGGGCGCACCGGCTACCGGTTTCACGCCTCGGGCCGGACTTCGTCCGCGACCTCGGCGATGGACTCGTCGCCATCGTCGACGAGATCGACGCGCTCGACCGCGATCAGCTTCTCATCCTGGGCCACCCGCATCAGGGTCACGCCCTGGGTGTTGCGGCCGACCTGGCTGACTTCGGAGGCGCGGGTGCGCACCAGCGTGCCCTGGTCGGAGATCAGCAGGATCTCATGCTGCTCGGTCAGCTGGATGGCGCCGACCAGTGCGCCATTGCGCTCGGAGGTCTGCATCGCGATCACGCCCTGGGTGCCGCGGCCCTTGCGCGGGAACTCCGTGTGGTCGGTGCGCTTGCCATAACCGTTCTCACTGGCAGTGAGGATATCGCCGTCGCCATCGACCACGACCATGCTCACGACCTTGGCGCTGCCGCCTTCGCCGTCTTCCTTCAGGCGCATGCCGCGCACGCCGGTAGCGGTGCGGCCCATCGAACGGACTTCGGTTTCAAGGAAGCGCACCACCTTGCCATTGCTGGCGAACAGCATGATGTCGCGTGAACCGTTGGTCAGCTGCACGTCGACCAGGCCATCGCCCTCGTCGAGGTTGATTGCCCAGATGCCGGTCGAACGCGGACGTGAATACTCGGACAGCGGCGTCTTCTTGACCGTGCCATCGCGGGTGGCGAAGAACACGAAGTGCGAGTCGTCGAACTCGCGCACCGGCAGCACCGCCTGCACCTTCTCGTTTTCCTGCAGCGGGATCCAGTTGATGATCGGGCGGCCGCGCGAATTCGGGCCGGCATCGGGCAACTGGTAGACCTTGAGCCAGAACACGCGACCGGCGCTGGTGAAGGTCAGCAGCGTGTCGTGCGTGTTGACCACCCACAGGCGATCGATGAAATCTTCTTCCTTCACCGCGGTCGCCGAGCGTCCCTTGCCGCCGCGCTTCTGGGCGCGGTAGGTGGTCAGCGGCTGGCGCTTGGCGTAGCCCGCGTGCGACAGCGTCACCACCACGTCTTCCGAGGCGATCAGGTCGAGGATGTCGAGATCCTCCTCGCCGGGGCGGATTTCGGTGCGACGCGGATCGGCGTACTCGGCACGCAGCGCACGCAGCTCGGTGCGGATCACGTCGAGCAGCACGTCGGGGTTTTCGAGGATGCGAATCAGGCCGGCGATGGTCTCCAGCAGCTGCCGGTATTCTTCGCTGAGCTTTTCCTGCTCCAGGCCGGTGAGGCGATGCAGGCGCATTTCCAGGATCTGCTGCGCCTGCGTCTCGGTGAGTTGGTAGCCGCCCTCGACCAGGCCGACGCCCGCTGGCAGGTCTTCCGGACGCGAGGCCTCGGCACCGACAGCACCGAGCAGCGCGCCGACCAGACCCGGCTCCCAGACGCGCGACAGCATGCGCTCCTTGGCAACCACCGGATTCTCGGAGGTCTTGATCAACTCGATCATCGCGTCGATGTTGGCCAACGCGACGGTCAGGCCCTCGAGGATATGGGCGCGGGCGCGGGCCTTGCGCAGTTCGAAGATGGTGCGGCGGGTGACCACCTCGCGGCGATGGCGGACGAAGGACTCCAGCATCTGCTTGAGGTTCAGCAGCTGCGGACGGCCGTCGACCAAGGCCACCATGTTGATGCCGAACACCGACTCCATCGGCGTCTGCAGGTAGAGGTTGTTCAGCACCACCTCGGCCGACTCGCCGCGCTTGACTTCGATGAACACGCGCATGCCGTCCTTGTCGGACTCGTCGCGCAGCTCCGAGATACCTTCGAGCTTCTTTTCCTTGACCAGCTCGGCGATCTTCTCGATCAACCGCGCCTTATTCACCTGATACGGCAACTCGGTGACGACGATTGCCTCGCGACCGCTGTCCTCGTTGACCTCGACCTCGGCCTTGGCACGCACGCGCAGGCGGCCACGGCCAGTGTGGTAGGCGGCATGGATGCCGGCGGCGCCATTGATGATGCCAGCGGTCGGGAAATCCGGACCCGGCATGTGCTGCATCAGGTCGTCGATACTGGCCGAGGGATCGTCGATTAGCGCGATGGTTGCGTCGATCACTTCGCCGAGGTTATGCGGCGGGATGTTGGTGGCCATGCCCACGGCGATACCGGCGGAGCCATTGACCAGCAGGTTCGGGAAGCGCGTCGGCAGGACCGTCGGCTCCAGTTCCTTCTCGTCGTAATTGGGCTGGAAATCGACGGTGTCCTTGTCGATATCAGCCATCAGCTCATGCGACAGGCGCGACATGCGCGCCTCGGTGTATCGCATCGCCGCCGGCGGATCGCCGTCGACCGAACCGAAGTTGCCCTGGCCATCGACCAGCAGGTAACGCAGCGAGAACGGCTGCGCCATGCGCACCAAGGTGTCGTACACCGACTGGTCGCCGTGCGGGTGGAACTTACCGATGACGTCGCCGACGATACGCGCCGACTTGTAGTAGGGCTTGTTGCTGTGCGCGCCGAGCTCGTTCATGGCGAACAGCACACGCCGGTGTACCGGCTTCATGCCGTCGCGGACATCCGGGAGTGCGCGGCCGACGATCACGCTCATGGCGTAATCGAGGTAGCTCTTGCGCATCTCGTCTTCGAGGTTGACCGGGATGATTTCCTTGGCGAGATCGGACATTCGGGATTCCAGAATCACTTGCGGGAAAACGCCCGCGTCGGCAGAGCCGCACGGGCGCTAGGACAGTCCCCGAGGATACCAGAACGGACCTGCCGATGGCTCGGCAAAATCCCTTAAAAATCAGGGCTCAGGCGCTTGACAGCGGGGCAAACAGGCCGGCCATTTTCTGCGCATCGGGATGCGCGACGACGCCGCGCTCAGTGACGATGGCATCGATCAGTTCGTGCGGGGTCACATCGAACACCGGATTCCACGCCTTGGCGCCTTCCGCGACCACGCGCTGGCCATGCGCGCTGAGCAATTCAGCGCCGTCGCGCAACTCGATTTCGATGTCGTCACCCTGCGCGGTGTGCATGTCGACAGTCGACGACGGCGCCACCACCATCACCTTGACGCCGTGGTGCCGGGCAGCGATGGCATGAGCGTAGGTGCCGATCTTGTTGGCAGTGTCGCCATTTGCGCAGATGCGATCAGCACCGACGACCAGCCACTGCACGGCGCCGGTTTTCATCAGGTGGGCAGCGGCGGAATCGGCGATCAGGGTGGCATCGATGCCGTCCTGCAGCAGTTCCCAGATGGTCAAGCGCGCGCCCTGTCCCCAGGGACGCGTCTCGCCGGCGAACACTCGGGCGATGCGGTCACTGGCAACTCCGGCGCGAATCACGCCAAGCGCCGTGCCGAAACCGGCGGTGGCCAGCGAACCGGTGTTGCAGTGGGTCAGCACGCCGCTGCCTGGCGCGATAAGTGCGGCGCCGAGCTCGCCCATGCGTCGGTTGGCAGCGAGATCCTCGCGGGCGATGGCTTCGGCCTCGTGCTCGGCGACCTGCTTCCAGTCACCGCCAGCAGACACCAATGCGGCACGCATGCGGCGCAGCGCCCACATCAGGTTGACCGCAGTCGGCCGCGCAGCGTTGAGTTCGGCCAGCTTCGGCTCGAGTTGCTGTAGCGCAGCCGCGCCGTCGGCAGCCTGTACATCGTGCGACGCCAGCACCACGCCCCAGGCCGCGGCGATGCCGATGGCCGGCGCACCACGTACCACCAAATCGCGGATCGCCGCTGCCACCTCGCTGCTCTCTCGGCAGTAGACGTAGTCGACCACGAACGGCAGCCGGCGCTGGTCGAGCAGGCTCAGGCGCTGGCCTTCCCAGCGGATCGGGCGAATGCGGTCGTAGCGGTCGAAGTCCATGGCGGTCGCGGCAATTGCAAGAATCCTCATTGTAGCCGCTGGCATCCGCCAGCCCCGCTGCTATGCTCCGCCCATGGCCACCCGCCCTGCCGGCAGGAAAGTCAGCAAGACCGCCGCGGCCCTGCTCACGCCGGACGCCGGCGTCGAAGCGCGCCTGCACACCGCCTGCGTCAAGGCCGGCGCCGGCGCCGCCTGGCAGGTGGCCCTGACCTACCTGCCGCTGCTGAAGCCCTTCCTGCCCGACGCGGTGCGTGAAGCCGGCAAAGCCGATTCGGCCGAGGTGATACAGCGCCGCCTGATCCAGTCGATCTACCGCAGCTACACGCTGAAGCCGGCCGCCTGGGAGATCGAGGGCATCCTCGCCGTCGCCCAGACCCAGGCCAACCTCAGTCCGCTCGCCTCGCGCGCCGGCCTCGATGCCTTGCTGCGCAGCTGGCTTCCCGACGCGATCAGCGTGCCACTGCTGCGCTACACCCTGCTCGAACCGCTGGTCACCGCCACCTCGCGCGCCATTGCCGCGACCTGGGCGGCCGGCCGCTACGCCGACAGCGTCTGCCGCCTGCGCAAGGCCGGCGCCGACTGGCTGCCGGCGCCGCTGGCCGAGGCACTCAATCTCGCGCCCAGCACGCTGCGCGCATGGAGCGCCGAGGCACTGTCCGTCGCGCTGCCGCCATTGCGCCTGGCCAGCTCACTGGGCCGCCGCTTCGCCGAATCGCTGACGCCAGCGCCTGCAATCAAACCCGCCCCACGCAAGACGGCTCGCAAACGCGTGACAAAGTCCGCGCCACGCAAAGCCCGGTAAGCGCATCGGGCGCGGGTAGCCGCGCAGCCGCAGCCCAAGCGGCCGCTGTCTGAGCGACTGAAAGGAGCGAGTTCGGCCGCGCCGGGGGCGGCGAAGC
>DASUOA010000010.1:0-7346 GCA_036276895.1 Arenimonas sp.
GCGGATGTTCTCTTCGCTCAGACGGCCGCGGCCGCGCAGGCGCTGCAGGGTGCCGGACAGGCGCTGGGTCAATGACTCGAACATGGACAGGATCGCCGGTGGAAACAGCCGGCAAGTATAGCGCGGCGCCCGTTTCCAACCTGTTGGCCGGATGTAGCCCCGCGCGGCGGTATGCGACACTCGCGCCATGACCACCGCACTCGGCGCACTCGCCGCGCTCGCCTACCTGCTGTCCGCTCTCCGCCTGATCCAACAGCGCCAACGCGAGCTGGACGGCCGCGGACTGGCCTTGTCGCTGGCCACGTTGGCAGTGCTCGCCCACCTCGGCCTGCAGCTGGTGTTCTGGCGGCAACAGGGCGGGCCGGACCTGCAGTTTTTCGCAGCCCTTTCGCTGGTCGGGCTCGGCATGGCTTTGTTGACGACCGGCGCAGCGGCGATGCAGCGTATCGAGGCACTCGGCATCGTCGTATTTCCCTTGTCGGCCGTCCTGCTCACCGGACAGTTGCTGGCAGGTCCGGGGAAACCCTCATCGCTAGACTGGCCGCTGCAATTGCACGCCTGGCTGGCCTTGCTCGCCTACGCCACGCTCGCCATCGCTGCGGTCATGGCGGCGATGCTCTGGGTGCAGGAGCGCGCGCTGCGGCGACGTGATCTTCAGGGCTGGTGGCGGGCCCTGCCGCCGTTGACCCAGCTGGAGTCGTTGCTGTTCCGCAGTCTGGCGGCGGGCTTTGCAGTACTAAGCCTTGCCCTGCTCACCGGCATCGTCTTCGTCGCCGACCTGCTCGCACAACACCTGGCGCACAAGACCGTGCTGTCGCTGCTGGCCTGGGTGGTGCTGGCGGTGCTGTTGTTCGGGCGATGGCGCTGGGGTTGGCGCGGACCGCGGGCGGTCAAGCTGACACTGACGGCGATGACGCTACTGCTATTCGCGTTCTTCGGCAGCAAGTTCGTGCTGGAGCTGGTACTGCAGCGGGCTTAACCGGCGGCTTCCAGCGCCTCGGCCAGCCGCTCGACGGCAATCACTTCCATGCCCTTGAACGTTCCCGCCTTGGGCGCATTGGCGCGCGGCACGATGGCGCGACGGAAGCCGTGCGTCGCTGCTTCCTTCAGGCGCTCCTCGCCGTTGGGCACCGGGCGGATCTCGCCGGACAGGCCAACCTCGCCAAACGCGATGGTCTTCTCTGGCAACGCGCGATCGCGCAGCGATCCGAGTACGGCCAGCAGAACCGGCAGGTCGGCTGCGGTTTCCTGCACGCGGATACCACCGACCACATTGACGAACACATCCTGGTCGAACACGCCGACGCCACCATGGCGATGCAGCACCGCCAGCAGCATGGCCAGCCGGTTCTGCTCAAGGCCCAGAGCGACGCGGCGCGGGTTGGCCAGCGGCGACTGGTCGACCAGCGCCTGCACCTCGACCAGCAGAGGCCGGGTGCCTTCGCGCGTCACCATCACTGCACTGCCGGGCTGCGCGGTCGAGCTGCCGGAAAGGAAGATCGCCGACGGATTCGGCACTTCGCGCAGGCCCTTGTCGCCCATCGCGAACACGCCGAGCTCATTGACCGCGCCAAAGCGATTCTTGAATGCGCGCAGCACGCGAAAGCGGCTGCCGGCCTCGCCTTCGAAATACAGCACGGCGTCGACCATGTGCTCGAGCACCCGCGGCCCGGCGATGCCGCCTTCCTTGGTGACATGGCCGACCAGGAACACGCTGGTGCCGGATTCCTTTGCATAACGCACCAGCTTGGCCGCGGATTCGCGAACCTGACTGACCGAGCCCGGAGCGGCGGTCAGCAGCTCACTCCACAGCGTCTGGATGGAATCGGCGACCAGGATACGCGGCGCGGGTTTCGCGCCGGCTGCCTGCGCCAGTATCTTCTCGACGCAGGTTTCCGCCAGCGCCTGTAGGTGCTCCAGCGGCAGGCCGAGACGCTGCGCGCGCCCGGCAACCTGCGCCAAACTCTCCTCGCCGCTGACGTACAGCGCCGGCAATTGCGCCGACAGCGAGGCCAGCGCCTGCAGCAACAGCGTCGACTTGCCGATGCCCGGGTCGCCACCGACCAGCACCACCGACCCGGCCACCAGCCCGCCACCGAGCACTCGATCCAGCTCGCCGATGCCGGTGCCGACGCGCACTTCGGCTTCCTGACTGACGGCAGTCAGCGGCGTGATGCGCGCCGCCTCCGGGCGACCAGCCCAACCGGCAAAGCGTGCAGGACCGCCGCCCTTGGCGCTAGCCGCCTCCAGCACGATCTCGCTCATGGTGTTCCAGGCGCCGCATTCGCCGCATTGCCCCTGCCATTTGCTGGCTGAGGCGCCGCAGTCACTGCAGACATAGGCGGTCTTGGCTTTGGCCACGGCTCGTTGCCTCGAAGAAGAGGCCGCTACTGTAACCGCGCGGCGGTCTCGCATGACGCGACCGGCAGTGCGAAAAAAGCCCGCGGTCAGCGGGCTTTTTTCTTGCGACGTGGTGCCGGAAACAGGAGTCGAACCTGCGACCTACGCATTACGAATGCGCCGCTCTACCAACTGAGCTATTCCGGCGAGGCCGCGAATTGTACGGCCGGGGCCGGGGCCGGTCAATTTGCCACCAACGACCGGGGTGCGAAGGTCAGACGGTCGCTTCGCGACTACGCGCGCTTGCGCGCGCTTCGCTCAGTCGACCAGGCGGACTCGCAACTCCTTGGGCAGCGCGAACACCACGTCCTCGAGCTCGCCATCGAGCTCAGCGACACGGCCAGCACCGAGTTCGCGCAACCGCTCGATCACGCCCTGCACCAGCACTTCCGGCGCCGATGCACCGGCGGTGACTCCGACCTTCTCGACACCACCGAGCCAGGCCGCATCGATATGCTCCGCCCCGTCGATCAGGAACGCGCGTGCGCCCTGCTTCTCCGCCAGCTCGCGCAGGCGGTTGGAATTCGAGCTGTTGACAGAACCGACCACCAGTACCAGCTGGCAATGCGCAGCGAGATTGCGCACGGCATCCTGACGGTTCTGCGTGGCGTAGCAGATGTCGTCGTGCTTAGGGCCCTGGATGTGGGGAAAGCGCGACTGCAATACGGCGATGATCTCGCGGGTGTCGTCCACCGACAGCGTCGTCTGCGTCGTGAAGGCGAGCTGCTCCGGCTGGCTCACCTGCAGCTGCTTCGCGCCCTCGACATCCTCGACCAGATAGATACGTCCTTCACCGAACTCGCGCTTCCACTGTCCCATGGTGCCCTCGACTTCGGGATGACCGGCATGACCGATCAACACCACGTCGCGGCCGGCACGACAGTGCCGGGCGACTTCGATATGCACCTTGGTCACCAGCGGACAGGTGGCATCGAACACCTTCAGGCCGCGGCGCTCGGCCTCGGTGCGCACCGCCTGCGAGACGCCGTGGGCGCTGAATATGACGGTCGCGCCGGCCGGCACTTCGTCCAACTCTTCGACGAACACCGCGCCACGCTGGCGCAGATCCTCGACCACGAAACGGTTGTGCACCACCTCGTGGCGCACGTAGATCGGCGCCCCGAGCTGCTCGATGGCGCGATTGACGATCTCGATCGCGCGGTCGACGCCGGCGCAGAAACCACGCGGATTGGCGAGCAGGACGTCCATCAGACTTGCGTATCCTTGTGGCGGAAGCTGAGCAATACGATCAGCACGGCACCGACGACGATGCCGCTGTCGGCGACATTGAAGGCCGGCCAATGCCAGCCGCGCCAATGCCAGTCGACGAAGTCGATGACATAGCCCAGCCGCAGCCGGTCGATCAGGTTACCGATGCCACCGCCGATCACCAGCGCGAAGGGCAGCGCAGTTCGCCAGTCGCTGCGCGGCGTGCGCGCCAGCCAGAAGGTGAGCAGACTGCAGATGCCCAGCGTCAAGACCACGAAGAACCAGCGCTGCCAGCCGCCGGAGTTCGCCAGGAAACTGAATGCCGCACCGGTGTTGTGCACCAGGGTCCAGTTCCACATGCCCTCGATCACCACCACCGGCTGCTGGTACTCGAGCCGGGTGACCGCCAACCACTTGGTGAGCTGATCAAGTAGCAACACCACGCCCGACAGCCACAGCCAGGGCAGCGCATGGGACGCTGGTCGCGTCGTCGTGCCGTTCATCGCCGCCATCAGAAGTACCGCCGGTCTTCGCCGGCACCGCCGACGTTGTCGACGCAGCGGCCACAGAGCTCCGGGTCGTCGGCGTGAGCGCCGACGTCATCGCGGTAGTGCCAGCAGCGGATGCACTTCCCATGCGCGCTCGGCTGCGCGGCGATCCAGGCATTCACGCCTTCACCGTGCACCGCGGCTGCCGGTTTCCGTGCCGAGGGCAGCAGCTCAAGCCGCGAGGTGATGAACAGGAAACGCAGCTCGTCGGCAACCCCTGCGAATCGCGCCAGCATCGACTCGTCGACGTACACCGCCACCTCTGCCTGAAGCGAGGCACCAATGGCGCCGCCGGCACGCATTGGCTCCAGCACCTTGGCCACCGCTTCGCGCAGTTCGAGCAGCGTATCCAGATCAGCAGCCGACAGCGCCGCCGAATCCGGCATCTGTGCCAAGCCGTCGTACCAGGTCGCAAACAGCACCTGCTCCGGCTTGTCTCCCGGCAAGTGCTGCCAGATCTCGTCGGCGGTGAAACTCAGCACCGGCGCGATCCAGCGCACGAAGGCCTGCAGGACATGGAACATCGCCGTCTGCGCCGAGCGCCGGCCACGCGAATTCTCCGGCATCGTGTACAGCCGGTCCTTGGTGACGTCGAGATACAGCGCGCCGAGGTCGTTGGTGCAGAAGTGCTGCACCTTGGCGATTACCGCAGCGAAGTCGTAGTCGTCGTAGGCGCGCTTGATTTCGTCTTGTAGTGCATGCGCACGATGCACCGCCCAGCGGTCGAGCAGCAGCAGGTCGTCGTTGGCGACAAGATGCCGCACCGGATCGAAGCCATGCAGATTGCCGAGCAGGAAGCGCGCGGTGTTTCGGATGCGGCGATAGGCGTCGGCACTGCGCTTGAGGATGTCATCGGAGACCGACATCTCGTTGCTGTAGTCGGTGCTGGCGACCCACAGGCGCAGCACATCGGCGCCCATCTGGTCGATCACCTTCTGCGGCTCGACCACGTTGCCGACCGACTTCGACATCTTGCGGCCCTGCGCATCGACGGTGAAGCCGTGCGTCAGCACCTGCCGGTAAGGCGCCGCGCCATCCATGGCCACGGCAGTGAGCAGGGAGCTCTGGAACCAGCCACGATGCTGGTCCGAACCCTCAAGGTAGATGTCGGCCGGTTTGCCGAGGCCGCGTGCAGCGAGCACGCCCTCATGCGTCACGCCGGAGTCGAACCAGACGTCGAGGATGTCGCCGACCTTATCGTAGTGCGCGGCATCGTCGCCGAGCAGGGTCGCAGCGTCGAGTCCGTACCAGGCATCGGCACCTTCCTGCTCGACGCGGTCCGCGACCTTGCGCATCAGTGCCACGCTGTCGGGATGCGGCTCGCCGGAAATACGATGCACGAACAGTGCGATCGGCACGCCCCAGGTGCGCTGGCGCGAGATGCACCAGTCCGGGCGGTTCTCGATCATCGAACGGATACGCGCCTCGCCCCAGTCCGGATACCAGCCGCCCTGCTCGCCGATCGCCTTGATCGCCGCGAGCGCATCGCGACGCAGGCCGGCCTGGTCCATGGCGATGAACCACTGCGGCGTAGCGCGGAAGGCCACCGGCGTCTTGTGCCGCCAGCAGTGCGGATAGCTGTGCTGCATCTTGCCGTCGGCGAGCAGGCTGCCGTTCTCGCGCAGCAGGGCGACGATGGCATCGTTCGCCTTCCAGATATGCTGGCCTTCGAACACCGGCGTGCCGGGCAGGTACACGCCCTTGCCATCGACCGGATTGAGCTCGTTGGCGGCGTACTTGGCCACCAACCCATACTGCTGGCTGACCACGAAGTCTTCCTGGCCATGGCCGGGCGCAGTGTGCACAGCGCCGGTGCCGGCCTCGGTGGTGACGTGTTCGCCCAGCAGGATCGGGATGACGCGCTCGTAGAAGGGATGCGCCAGCACATCGCCTTCCAGCGCTGCACCCTTGGCCTGTCCGAGCAGGCGCAGCGCATCGATGCCGTAGCGCTGCAGCGCGGCCTCCGCCAACTCCGCGGCCAGCACCAGCAACTGCCGGCGGCCACCACGCTTCGGACCTTCGACCAGCACGTAGTCGAGCTCGGCACCGAGGGTGACGGCGAGCGAGGCGGGCAGCGTCCATGGCGTGGTGGTCCAGATCGGTACCGCGACCAGCGCATCGCCGGGATCGACACCGAAGTGCGCAGCCAGCTTGTGCGGATCGCGCGCCTCGTAGGCGACGTCGACCATCGGCGAAGTCTTGTCGGCGTATTCGATCTCGGCCTCGGCCAGCGCCGAGCCGCAGTCGAAGCACCAGTGCACGGGCTTGACGCCGCGCGCGAGATGGCCGCGTTCGACGATCCTCGACAACGCCCGCAGCATGTCCGCCTCGAAGCGGAAGTCCATGGTGCGATAGGGATTGGCCCAGTCGCCCAGTACGCCGAGGCGCTGGAAGTCCTTGCTCTGTCCGGCGATCTGCTCGGCCGCGTACTCGCGACACTTCTGCCGGAACGCCGCGGCGTCGAGCTTGTCGCCGACCTTGCCATGCTTCTTCTCGACCGCCAGTTCGATCGGCAGGCCATGGCAGTCCCAGCCCGGGATGTAAGGCGCGTCGAAGCCCGACAGCAGCTTCGACTTCACCACCACGTCCTTGAGGATCTTGTTGACCGCGTGGCCGATGTGGATGGCTCCGTTGGCATACGGCGGGCCATCATGAAGGACGAATTGCGGCCGGCCCTTGGCGTTGGCCCGCACCTTCTCGTACAGCCCCTGCTGCTGCCACGCGGCCAGCATCCCCGGCTCGCGCTTGGGCAGGTCGCCGCGCATCGGGAAGGCCGTTTCCGGCAGACAGATGGTGTGCTTGTAGTCCTTGCCGCCCGCGTTGTCGCTCACGCTTTCGCTCCCACTCGTATCGGGTCCTGACGCAGGATGCGCCTGGCCTGCTCGGCATCGCGATGCATCTGCTGCACCAGCGCCGGCAGGTCGTTGAATTTCTCCTCGTCGCGCAACTTGGCGACGAACTCCACTTCGATATGGCGGCCGTAAAGATCGCCATCGAAATCGAACAGATGCGCTTCCAGCACCGTGCCCGAGCCGTTGACCGTCGGTCGCGTACCGAGGCTGATCACGCTGGCCATCGGTCCATCACCGACGCCATGCACCCAGCCAGCGAAGATACCGGCCAGTGCCGGGCGCTTGCCAGCCAATCGCAGGTTGGCGGTCGGGAAGCCGAGCTGGCGGCCCAGCTGTT
>DASUOA010000011.1:0-3116 GCA_036276895.1 Arenimonas sp.
CAGGTTGCGCGCGGCGCGGCCGATGGTCTGGATCAGCGAGCGGCTGGAGCGCAGGAAGCCCTCCTTGTCGGCATCGAGGATCGCGACCAGCGACACCTCCGGCATGTCCAGGCCCTCTCGCAACAGGTTGATGCCGACCAGCACGTCGAAGCGGCCGAGGCGCAGGTCGCGGATGATTTCGACGCGCTCGACGGTCTCCACATCCGAGTGCAAGTAGCGCACCTTGACGCTGTGCTCGGCGAGATAGTCGGTGAGGTTCTCGGCCATCTTCTTGGTCAGCGTGGTCACCAGCACCCGATCGCCGATCGCCACCCGGGCGTGGATCTCCGACAGCAGGTCGTCGACCTGGGTCGCCACCGGGCGGATCTCGACCTCGGGGTCGACCAGGCCGGTCGGCCGCACCACCAGCTCCACCACCTGCTCGCCCGAATGCTCCAGCTCGTACTTGCCGGGCGTGGCCGACACGAAGATGCTGCGCGGCGAGCGCCGCTCCCACTCCTCGAACTTCAGCGGCCGGTTGTCCAGCGCCGAGGGCAGGCGGAAGCCGAACTCCACCAGCGTCTCCTTGCGCGAGCGGTCGCCCTTATACATGGCACCGATCTGCGGAACGGTGACATGCGATTCATCGACCACCAGCAAGGCATCCGGTGGCAGGTAGTCAAACAGACAGGGCGGCGGCTCGCCGGGCATGCGCGTGGTCAAGTGCCGCGAATAGTTCTCGATGCCGGTGCAGAAGCCGATCTCCGCCATCATCTCGATGTCGAACTGGGTGCGCTGCTGCAAGCGCTGCGCCTCGACCAGCTTGTTCTCGCGATAGAAGTATTCCAGCCGATCCTTGAGCTCGGGCTTGATCGTCTCGATCGCGTCGAGGATGGTCTTACGCGTGGTCACGTAATGCGACTTCGGATACAGCGTGAAGCGCGACAGCTTGCGGATGATCTCGCCGGTCAGCGGGTCGAACAGCGCCAGCGATTCGATCTCGCCGTCGAACAACTCGATGCGCAGCGCCTCGATCTCGCTCTCGGCCGGATGCACGTCGATCACCTCGCCGCGCACGCGGTAGGTGCTGCGGCGAAGCTCGGTGTCGTTGCGCGAATACTGCATCTCGGTCAGGCGACGCAACAGCTCGCGCTGGTCGAGGCGATCGCCCGGCACCAGGTGCAGCACCATGCGGAAGTATTCGTTCGGGTCGCCCAGGCCATAGATGCAGGACACGCTGGAGACCACGATGGCATCGCGTCGCTCCAGCAGCGCCTTGGTCGCCGACAACCGCATCTGCTCGATCTGCTCGTTGACGCTGGAATCCTTCTCGATGAAGGTGTCCGACGACGGGATGTAGGCCTCGGGCTGGTAGTAGTCGTAGTAACTGACGAAGTACTCGACCGCGTTGTTCGGGAAGAAACTCTTGAACTCGCCGTACAGCTGCGCCGCCAGGGTCTTGTTCGGCGCCAGCACCAGGGTCGGCTTCTGGATCGCGGCGATGACGTTGGCAATGGTGTAGGTCTTGCCCGAGCCGGTGACGCCGAGCAGGGTCTGGTGCGCCAACCCGGCCTCGAAGCCCTCGATCAGCCGCGCGATCGCTGCCGGCTGGTCGCCGGCGGGCTGGAACGGAGCGTCGAGTTGGAAGCGGTCGGTCATGCGCAGGGCGGCCCGGTAATTTTCCAGTATAGCCAGCCGCCGTCATGCGTCTGCGACATTTCCTACCGAAAGACGCGCACTGCGCCGATGGGGCCGCTGCCGCGCCCTGCCTAGTCTGACTCCCGCCCACCCCGGAGAGCCGACATGCACCGAGACACCCGCGGATTCACCCTGATCGAACTGATGATCACCCTTGCCATCGCTGCCATTCTGCTGGGCGTCGCCCTGCCCGCCTTCAGCAGTGGCATCGACGCTGCCCGCGCCAGCGATGCCCGTTCGGCGCTGTTGGCCAGCTTGATGACCGCCTCCAATCGAGGTGCAGTGACCGGCACCCGCACCGTGCTCTGCCCCAGTCGTGACGGCGCGCAATGCGACGGCGACAGCTTCGATTGGAGCCACGGCTGGATCGTCTTCCTCGACCGCAATGCCGATCGCGAGCGCAGCGATGGCGAGACGCTGGTTTTCCAGCAGACCGCACTAGCCGCCGGCGTCCGCCTGCTGTCGAGCAGTGGACGGACCCGGATCGTGTTCCAGGGCAATGGCGGGAATGCCGGCTCCAACGCCACCTTCACCCTGTGCGACGGGCGCGGGCCGGGCAAGGCGCAGGCGCTGGTGATGAACAATGTGGGGCGGTTGCGGGATGGGACGCCGAAGGTCGAGGCCGTGGCGGCCGCCTGCGGCGGCTGAACCAACGGGTTGACGGAGCCACCGAGTTGGCCGACAATGCGCGCCCCAAGCCCGAATAGCTCAGCCGGTTAGAGCACTTGACTGTTAATCAGGGGGTCGTTGGTTCGAGTCCAACTTCGGGCGCCAGATGAAGAAGGCCTGCAGAAATGCAGGCCTTTTTTGTTGTAACACTGCCCTCGTATAGACGTGGAGAGGAACGGGCACACCCCGCCCCTCTCCATCGGACATCAATCGCACGCGGGAGCGTAGTTGCTGCAGCTAGACTTGTTGCCACTGCCGTCGTAGGCGCAGGTGACCGGTTCGTCGTCGGAGCTGAACGTCACTACTACCTGCGCGCCCTGGGTGATGCTACTGAACTCGAGCTCCGTGCTTTCGGTGATTTGCCCAGAATTATTCACGTCGCCGACATCCGCAGTCGCTCCGTTGTTGATCGTGACGCCGTCCACATCGTAGTTGCGACACGCCACGTTGAAGGAACACGAAATCTCGTTGCCGCCGGTGCATGCCACATCCGTCGATGTGCCGACGACCTGATGATTGTAGGTTCCCAAGGTCCAAACGGTAGGCACGCCCGGCTGCGTAACCAAGCAGGTTGCGGGATTAGCAGCCCCTGCGCCACCGGTGAAGGAACAACTACCACCACCGCTGAGCGAACCGCTCGGATCGGTCGAATTGTTGAACGTGTAACCGCTGAGCTCAGCCGTGAAGGTCGCGGTGTACAGGAATGCAATACTGAATCCCACCGCTGTCGTATCGTCCTGCCCATTGTCCTCGTTGGTGACTCGCAAGGT
>DASUOA010000012.1:0-5009 GCA_036276895.1 Arenimonas sp.
GTTGATGTACTGGGTCAGGATCGAGCCGACCGGGTCGGCCAGGATCAGCTCGGTCTGCGGCGAGTGCTCGCCGAAGCAGCGCGACAGGCCGGTCATGGTGCCGGAACTGCCGCAGCCGAAGACAATGGCATCGAGGCCGCCGACCGCCTTCATCTGTTCGAGGATCTCAGGGCCGGTGCCGAACTCGTGCGCGGCCGGATTGTCGGGATTGCCGAACTGGTTGATGAAGTAGCCGCCGGGCGTCTCGCGGGCGATGCGCGCGGCCATGTCCTGGTAGTACTCGGGATGGCCCTTGGCGACATCGGAGCGGGTCAGCAGCACCTCGGCGCCCATCGCGCGCAGGTTGAAGATCTTCTCCCGGCTCATCTTGTCCGGCACCACCAGCAGCAGCTTGTAGCCCTTCTGCTGCGCGACCAGGGCAAGACCGATGCCGGTGTTGCCGGCGGTGCCCTCGACCAGGGTGGCGCCGGGCTTGAGATCGCCGCGGGCTTCGGCGGCCTCGATCATCTTCAGGCCGATGCGGTCCTTGATCGAGCCGCCGGGATTCATGCACTCGAGCTTCAGGTACAGCTCGCAGACACCGGTGTCGAGGTGCTGGGCCTTGACCATCGGGGTGTTGCCGATCAGTTCGAGCACGCTTTGCTGGACGGTCATGAAGGCTCTGCGGGTGGGCGAAGGAGAGCCGTGATTCTAGCCGGGCGCGGGCAAGCACGCAGCCGCAACGCCAGAAAGAGCGAGGGCGGCGGCGACCCGACGAGGAGGGTCACCGCCGCCCTGCTGCAGGCGTCGGGAGTCGCGCGCGGCCGGTTGGCACCGGCCACCGCGATCCCGCATCAATGTGATCGTTGGCTGTACATGCGGGTCAAGCGGTCCTTGGCGAAGAGCTTTTCCTTCTTCATGCGCGCGAGCGTGGTGTCGTCCACCGGCAGCACTCCGAGCTCAGCGTCGAGCACCTGCTTGTCGAGTTCACGGTGCCGATGCAGCAGCTGCCGGAATTCCGGATCGCGCTTCATCAAGGCTTCCAATTCGTGTTGGGGTTGCCCTTCAAACATCACTTTGACCTCCTCTGGAAAATCCACCGGCAAACACGCAAACGCCCCGGCCGGAAGGGCCGAGGCGTGCGGATAGGGACAGGGTGGTCAGGTCGCTTTCGCGGGCGGCGCCCGATCCGGCCACGCCCGCTTCGTGTTTCGAAGCGGCGGTCTCGGACGGTGCGTGGTCTGCAGTCATCGGCCTGGCTCGTTCTCCCCAAGCGGCCGGATGCCCCTTGGGACTTCGACCCTACTCCCCTGCCCAGGAAGCCGCAAGCCTGACTGCAAGTCATTGACTTACATGCAATTACTTCACAGTTATCTCGACCCGACGGTTCTGGGCCCGGCCAGCCGCAGTGCCGTTGTCGGCGACCGGCAAGTCCTGGCCGCGACCTTCGGCGCTGAGCCGATTGGCAGCGACGCCGGCCTCGGCCAAGACTTTCAGCACCGCATCGGCGCGACGCTTGGAGAGCGCCAGATTGGCCGCGGGCTCGCCCTGGCTGTCGCTGTGCCCTTCGATCAGGATGCTGCCGCTGGCGCCGGCAAGACCGACCGCCAACGCGCGCAGGCTGGCGCGCGCCTCGGCGGTGAGATTGGCGCTGCCGCTGGCGAAGGCATTACCGGCCAGGGTGTACACCTCGGCATTGCCGACCAGGCGCTTCGGCGGCGGCGGCGCGCCCGCGGCTTCGAGCATCACCGCGGAGGCGAGTTCGGCCTCGCGACGCGCCAGCTCGGCTTCGCGCGCGCGCGCAGCGGCGAGACGACGGGCCTGCTCGGCCTCGGCTTCGGCCGCAGCGACCGCGATCTCCTGCGCTTCTCGAGCCATGCGCTCGCTGTCCAGCAGGCGCTGCGCTTCCTCTTCGCGGGCCAGGCTCTGCAGGCGCAGGCGTTCGTTCTCGCGCCGGGCCAGCTCGGCGTCGCGACGGCTGATCTCGATCTGCAGCTGGTCATGCTCACGGTCGAGCTGCTGCGACTGGCGCCGCAGCGACTCCACCTGCGCCATCAGTTGCGCGGTTTCGACCCGGCGCTCGGCGACGAACAGGGTGTGGCTGCGGTCACGCGACTTGGCAGCGCGCAAGGCATCGAGCGCCTGCCGCGCCTTGAGCCGCTCCAAGCCGGCCAGGCCCGCCAGGCTGGCCTCGGCTTCAAGCTGGTCCAGCTGCGCCTGTAGCCGCTGCACATCGGCGTCGATTTCGTCGGCGGCCAGCAGTGGTAGCGGCATCAGCAACGCCGCCAGCAACGCGATACGCAAGCAGAGGTGGCGCATGCTCAGTTTCCTCCCTGGCGCATTTGCGCGCGGCGCATGTCGGCATTGCGCGCCGCCTTGCTGTCGTGGTCGTCACGGGACTCGGCCAGCAGCGCGCGGGCGCGCGCCAGCTCGGCGGCGGCCTGCGCCTGGATGGCCGCCATCCTGGCCTGCTCGTATCGCTGCTCGGCCAAGGTGCTCTGGGCGACCTCGAAGCGGCGCCGCGCTTCGGCCATGGGCGCCGCGGCGTGCCCGCGCGGCTGCAGGGCCTCGGCCGCCGCCAAGGCCTGCTCGGCGGCGGCCATTTCGGCGGTCGGCGGCGGCACGCTGGCGCAGCCGGCGATGGCCAGCAACAGCCCAGCAGCCAACAGGGGCCGGGAGCGATGGAATTTGCGCGATGATAGAGTCATAAGGCGCTGAGCCAATCCGAATGTGGATGCGGGTCCTGCCGCACGAGCCCGGCCCTCGATGGCCGGACATTGCAAACTTCAGTATTGTCGGCAGCCTACTCCACCCACGCAACGGCCGCAGCGCCGACCACGAGGATCACGGACATGGATATCGGTTATTTCCTCAAGCTGATGACGGAAAAGAACGCCTCGGACATGTTCCTGACCACGGGCGCGCCGGTCTACATCAAGGTCGAAGGCAAGCTGTATCCGCTGGGCAATACCGGCCTGCCGGCGGGCATGGTCAAGAAGATCGCCTACTCGCTGATGGACGAAGGCCAGGTGCCGGTGTTCGAGCGCGACCTCGAGTTCAACATGGCGATCGCGGTCAAGGACGCCGGCCGCTTCCGCGTCAACGTGTTCAAGCAGCGCGGCGAAGTCGGCATGGTGATCCGCGCGATCAAGTCCGACATCCCCAACATCGACCAGCTCAAGCTGCCGCCGGTGCTCAAAGACATCATCATGGAGCAGCGCGGCCTGGTGCTGGTGGTCGGCTCCACCGGCTCGGGCAAGTCGACTTCGCTGGCGGCGATGATCGACCATCGCAACTCCACCGCTTCGGGCCACATCCTCACCATCGAGGATCCGATCGAGTTCCTGCACCGGCACAAGAAGTCGATCGTCAACCAGCGCGAAGTCGGCCTCGACACCCACGCCTTCCACAACGCGCTGAAGAACGCCATGCGTGAGGCGCCGGACGTGATCCTGATCGGCGAGATCCTCGACATGACGACGATGGAGGCGGCGATCGCCTTTGCCGAAACCGGCCATCTCTGCCTCGCCACCCTGCACTCGAACAACGCCGACCAGACGCTGGACCGCATCCTCAATTTCTTCCCGGAGTCGGCGCACAAGAACGTGCTGATGAACCTGTCGCTCAACCTCAAGGCGGTGATCTCGCAGCGCCTGGTGATCGGCAAGGACGGCAAGCGCCTGCCGGCGACCGAGGTGCTGATCAACACGCCGATGATCCGCGACCTGATCCGTCGCGGCGAAGTGCACGAGATCAAGGAAGCGATGGACAAGTCGCTGCAGGACGGCATGCAGACCTTCGACCAGGCCCTGTACCGGATGTACAAGGAAGACAAGATCGAGCTCGAAGAGGCGCTGAAGAAGGCCGATTCGCGCGACGGCCTGGCGCTGAAGATCCGTCTGTCGGAAGGCTCGACCGGCGAGCACGACCCCTACGCCGAAATGTACAGCTGAGCGCCGTCGATGCGGCAGACAAGACGGGGCGCCAAGGCGCCCCGTTGCGTTTCTGACGCGGCTCGGCGACTCAGTGCGCCGGCGCGTCGGGCTGCTTTTCCGGCCGCGCCAGGTCGAATGCGTCCAGGGCCAGACATTCCGCTTCGATGCGGCGGATGGTCGGGAACGGCTCGAGATCGATCTCGAAGCGGCGCGCGTTGTAAACCTGCGGCACCAGGCAGCAGTCGGCCATGGTCGGCGACTCCCCCTCGCAGAAGCTGCCGGTGCCCGGGTTGTCGAACAGGCTCGCCTCCAGCGCCTGCAGGCCGACCTGCAACCAGTGCCGGGTCCACAGGTCGCGCTCGGCCTGCGGCATCGAGAATTCGCGCTCGAGGAACTGCATCACCCGCAGGTTGTTCAGCGGATGGATGTCGCAGGCGACCAGCTGCGCCAGCGCGCGCACGCGCTGGCGGTCGCGGGCAGTGGCCGGCATCAGCGGATTGGTTGGCCAGGTCTCGTCGAGGTATTCGATGATCGCCAGCGACTGGCGCAGGGTGCGATGGCCGTGCTCGAGCACCGGCACCAGCTCCTGTGGATTGATCTCGGCGAATTCCGGGCGATGCTGCTCGCCGCCGTCTTTCAGCAGGTGCACCGGCACCGTCTCGTAAGCCAGCCCCTTGAGGTTGAGCGCAATGCGCACCCGGTAGGCGGCGCTGGAGCGCCAGTAACTGAAGAGCTTCAGTTCACCTGCGGACATGGCCTGCCTCCGTGCGCGTGATCGCAGCGCCTAGGCTAGCGGGTCGGCGCCGGCGGGGAAAGCCCGCGCGTCCGCGGCGCGACGCCGGCCATCGCCGGCGTCGCTTCCGGTCAGGCGCGCGTGATGCGCTGTTCGATGGCGCCAAAGATGTCGTCGCCAGCGCGCGACTTCATCTCGATGCGCACCACGTCGCCGAAGCTCATGAACGGCGTGATCGGCTTGCCGGTCTCCAGCGTCTCGACAGTGCGCTTCTCGGCGAAGCACGACGCACCCAGCGACGTGTCTTCGTTGGCGACCGTGCCCGAGCCGACGATGGTGCCGGCCGACAGCGGCCGCGTCTT
>DASUOA010000013.1:0-16227 GCA_036276895.1 Arenimonas sp.
CGATGATCGGGCGTGAACAGATACAGGCGCTCGACGCCGATGTCGCGCGCGTGCGCCACCAGCGCCTGCGCCAGCTGCTGGCCATAGCCGCGACCCCGCGCTTCCGGCCGCACGTACAGGCTGGCCAGCCAGGGCTCGCCGCGGTCGCGGAACTCCGGCGCATCCTCATCGATCAGGCTGACCGAGCCCTGCATCGTGTCGCCATCGAGCAGGACCAGCGTGGTCGGCCGTGTACGGCATTGCGCATGCGTGACGAGCTCCTCGCGTGCTTCATCGAGACTCCAGTCCGGCATCAGCGACGACCATTCGCGGTGATGCCACTGCGCCAGCTGCGCGACGTGCTGCGGCACGTCGGCAAGAAAACGGATCACTGCACTCACCGCTTGCCCTTAGGCGCGTCATCGAGCAAGGGCAGCTGCAGGCCTTCGAGCGCCGGCAGGTCGCGTTCCAGCCGCTCGATCTCCTCGCGGAAGGCCTGCACGTCCTCGAACTTGCGATAGACCGAGGCAAAGCGCACGTAGGCGACCTGGTCGAGCTTCTTCAACTCGGCCATCACAAACTCGCCCAAGCGCAGCGAGGGCAGTTCGCGCTCGCCGGACAGGCGCAGCGCCTTGATCACGGCCCGCACCGCGGCGTCGATATCGCCGCTGGCCACCGGCCGCTTCTGCAGCGCGCGCTCGAAACTCACGCGCAGCTTGCGCTCGTCGAATGCCTCGCGCCGGCCATCGCTCTTGACGATGGCCGGCAGTTTCAATTCCACCGTCTCCATGGTCGAAAAGCGCTCGTTGCAGCCCGGGCACTCGCGACGGCGACGGATGCTGGCGCCGTCGTCGGCCGCGCGGGAATCAATGACCCGCGTGTCTTCGTGCTGGCAGAACGGGCAGCGCATCGCTCAGCCGTGGCTCAACCGTAGACCGGGAAAGCGCGGCACTGCGCGCTGACCGCGTCGCGCACGCGGGCGATCACCGCCTCGTCGGTCGGCGCGTCGAGCACGTCGGCGATCCAGTTGGCGAGCTCGGTGCACTCCTGCTCGCCATAGCCGCGGGTGGTGACGGCAGGCGTGCCGATGCGCAGGCCGGAAGTGACGAAGGGCGAGCGCGGGTCGTTCGGCACCGCGTTCTTGTTCACCGTGATGTGGGCGCGGCCGAGCGCGGCCTCGGCATCCTTGCCGGTGACGTCGCGGCCGATCAGGTCGATCAGCATCAGGTGGTTCTCGGTGCCACCGGAGACGATCTTGTAGCCGCGCGCCATAAGCGCCTTGGCCATCGCCTGCGCGTTCTTCACCACCTGTTGCTGATAGCTCTTGAACTCCGGCTCCAGCGCCTCCTTGAAGGCCACCGCCTTGGCGGCGATCACGTGCATCAGCGGGCCACCCTGGGTGCCGGGGAAGACCAGCGACTGGAATTTCTTCTCCAACTCTTCGTTGGCCTTGGCGAGGATGATGCCGCCGCGCGGGCCACGCAAGGTCTTGTGCGTGGTCGAGGTGACGACGTCGGCATGCGGCAGCGGATTCGGATACACGCCAGCGGCGACCAGGCCGGCGACATGCGCCATGTCGACGAAGAAATACGCACCGACCGACTTCGCGATCTCGGCCATGCGCGCCCAGTCGATCTTTTGCGAGTACGCGGAGAAGCCGGCGACCAGCATCTTCGGCTTGTGTTCGTCGGCAAGTCGCTGCACTTCGTCGTAGTCGATCAGGCCATTGGCATCGACGCCGTACTGCACCGCGTTAAATAGTTTTCCGCTGAAATTGACCTTGGCGCCGTGGGTGAGGTGGCCGCCGTGCGCCAGCGACATACCGAGAATGGTGTCGCCCGGCTGCAGCAGCGCCAGGTACACCGCGGCATTGGCCTGCGAGCCCGAGTGCGGCTGCACGTTGGCGTAGTCAGCACCGAACAGCTGCTTGACCCGCTCGATGGCGAGACGTTCGGCGACATCGACGTATTCGCAGCCCCCGTAGTAACGCTTGCCCGGATAGCCTTCGGCGTACTTGTTGGTCAGCACGCTGCCTTGCGCTTCGAGCACGCGCGGGCTGGCGTAGTTCTCCGAGGCGATCAGCTCGACGTGGTCCTCCTGGCGCTGGTGCTCGTCGGCGATGGCCTTGGCGAGTTCAGGGTCGTAACCGGCAATGCGCATGTCGCGGGCAAACATGAGGACCTCGGGGCTGGACGGGGAGCCCGAAATTGTAGCCCCGGCGCGGGTTTAGGGCCATCGACGGTGGCAGCAGCGGGCGGCATCGGCGATAATCCGCCGGTTTCCCGCCGCCCCCGTGGCCGGCCCGTCCCGGGCCAGTCGGCCGGCGGGCGTCTGCTATTCCAAAGGAATCCGCGCATGTCGCAGTACATCTACACCATGATCGGCGTGTCCAAAACGGTGCCGCCCAAGCGCCAGATCATCAAGGACATCTCGCTGTCGTTCTTCCCCGGCGCCAAGATCGGCCTGCTCGGCCTCAACGGCGCCGGCAAGTCGACCGTGCTGCGGATCATGGCCGGCGTCGACACCGACTACAGCGGCGAGGCGCGGCCGCAGCCGGGCATCAAGATCGGCTATCTCGAGCAGGAGCCCAAGCTCAATCCCGAGCACACCGTGCGCCAGGCGGTCGAGGAAGGCGTCGGCGAGATCCTGCAGGCGCAGGCGCGCCTCGACGAAGTCTATGCCGCCTACGCCGAAGAGAATGCCGATTTCGATGCGCTGGCCAAGGAGCAGGAGCGGCTGGAAGCCATCCTCGCCTCGGGCGACGCGCACACGCTGGAACAGCAGCTGGAAGTCGCCGCCGATGCGCTGCGCCTGCCGCCCTGGGACGCCGTCATCGGCAAGCTCTCCGGCGGCGAGAAGCGCCGCGTCGCGCTCTGCCGCCTGCTGCTGCAAAAGCCCGACATGCTGCTGCTCGACGAACCGACCAACCATCTCGACGCCGAATCCGTCGAGTGGCTGGAGCAGTTCCTCGCCCGCTATCCGGGCACCGTGGTGGCGGTCACCCACGATCGTTACTTCCTCGACAACGCCGCCGAATGGATCCTCGAACTCGATCGCGGCCGCGGCATTCCGTGGAAGGGCAACTACACCGACTGGCTGACCCAGAAGGACGAACGCCTAAAGCAGGAAGAGTCGTCCGAGAAGGCCCGGCAGAAGGCGATCCAGAAGGAACTCGAGTGGGCGCGGCAGAACGCCAAGGGCGGCCGCAGCAAGGGCAAGGCGCGTCTGGCGCGCCTGGAAGAGCTGCAATCGGTCGACTACCAGAAGCGCCAGGAGACCAACGAGATCTTCATCCCGCCGGGCGAGCGCCTGGGCAACTCGGTGATCGAGTTCAAGAACGTCAGCAAGCGTTTCGGTGACCGGCTGCTGATCGACAATCTCAACTTCCTGATGCCGGCCGGCTCGATCGTCGGCATCATCGGCCCCAACGGCGCCGGCAAGTCGACCCTGTTCAAGATGATCACCGGCGCCGAGAAGCCCGATTCCGGCGAAGTCGCGATCGGACCGACGGTCAAGCTCGCCTACGTCGACCAGAGCCGCGATGCGCTGACCGGCAATCACAATGTGTTCCAGGAAGTCTCCGGCGGCTCGGACATCCTCAACATCAACGGCATCGAGATCCAGTCGCGCGCCTACATCGGCCGCTTCAACTTCAAGGGCCAGGACCAACAGAAGCTGGTCGGCACGCTCTCCGGTGGTGAGCGCGGCCGCCTGCACCTGGCCAAGACCCTGCTGCAGGGCGGCAACGTGCTGCTGCTCGACGAACCCTCCAATGACCTTGACGTCGAAACCCTGCGCGCGCTCGAAGACGCGCTGCTGGAGTTCCCCGGCTGCGCGCTGGTTATCTCGCATGACCGCTGGTTCCTCGACCGCATCGCCACCCATATCCTCGCCTTCGAAGGCGACTCGCACGTCGAGTTCTTCCAGGGCAACTACCGCGAGTACGAGGAAGACAAGAAGCGCCGCCTCGGCGAGGAAGGCGCCAAGCCGCATCGCCTGCGCTTCAAGGCGTTGAAGTAAGTTCCGCAGTGACCCGGCCGTGCGGCCGGGTCACGAGGCCAAGGCTTCGAAGGAGACACCGATGCACTTCATGCAGTCGCTGCAACGCCGCTGGCAGGATGCGAATTCGCTGGTGTGCGTCGGCCTTGACCCCGAACCGGCGAAGTTCCCGGCGCGTTTCGGCAAGGATGCCGATTCGGTGTTCCACTTCTGCCGAGACATCGTCGATGCCACCGCGCCCTTTGTCTGCGCCTTCAAGCCGCAGATCGCGCACTTCGCTGCGCTCGCCGCCGAAGACGCGCTCAAGCGGCTGATCGCGCACATCCATCTGAAGCATCCGCGTATCCCGGTCATCCTCGACTCCAAGCGCGGCGACATCGGCTCGACGGCGCAGCATTACGCCAGCGAGGCCTTCGACCGCTTCGGCGCCGATGCGGTGACGGTCAATCCCTATCTCGGTCGCGACAGCGCCCAGCCCTTCCTCGATCGCGCCGACAAGGGCGTGATCGTCCTCTGTCGCACGTCGAACCCCGGCTCGGCGGAATTCCAGAACCTCAGCATCGATGGCCGGCCGCTGTACCAGCATGTCGCCGAGCGCGTTGCCAGCGAGTGGAACGGCAACCGCAACTGCCTGCTGGTGGTCGGTGCCACCTGGCCTAAGGAACTCGCCGAGATCCGCGCGATCGCGCCCGAGCTGCCCTTCCTGGTTCCCGGCGTCGGCGCGCAGGGTGGCGATGTCGAGGCGGTGGTGCGCAGCGGACGCAGCGCCGATGGCAGCGGCCTGATCATCTCTTCATCGCGCGCCATCCTCTACGCCAGCAATGGCGACGATTACGCCGAAGCGGCCGGCCGCGCGGCGCAGCAGCTGCAGGGCGAGATCAACCGCTACCGCTGAGCGCGCCACCACGCGCGCGGCGCCACCAGCACGAAGCGCAGCGTGATCGCCGTTGCGGCGAACACGCGCACCGGCCAGGACCGCAGCGCCGGGTCGAACCGGCGCAGATAGCGCCATAGCCCGCGGTGCTTGTGCCACTCGACCCACAGCGGCCGCGCCCGGCTCGACACGCCGCGCACATGCAGCACCTGCACGTCGTTGGCCACCAGCACCTCGCAACCGGCATCGCGTACGCGCCGGCACAGATCCAGATCCTCGGCGTGCAGTCGGTAGCCTTCGTCGAAACCGCCGAGGCTCACGAACAGGGCATGCGGCAGCAGCATCAAAGCGCCCGACACCGCTTCGACCGACTGCAGGACTCGCGCCGGATCGCGCCCCACGGCCAGCCGCTCGCCACCTTCGCCGGCTCCGCGCAGTAGCTCGGCGAAAGTCGGCAACAGGCGTCGCGAAGCCACATCGACATGACCGGAGGCATCCACCAGCTCCACGCCGAGCAGGCCCGCGTCCGGCCGCTGCCGTGCATGCGCCACTAGTCGCGACAGGGTGTCGCGCTCGACATAGGCATCGGGATTCACGAAGGCTACCCAATGCTGCGCCAGCGCGCTCGCGCCCTGGTTGCAGGCGGCGCCGAAGCCACGGTTGTCGGCGTTGCATACCAGCTGCACTCGCGCCTCGCGTTCGGCCAAGGCCTGCACGCGCAACACGGTGTCATCGGGCGAGGCGTTGTCGACCACCACCACCCGCGCCACGCCCTCGGCGTCCAGCAGCCGCTGCAGGCAGGTCTCGATGGTGCTGGCGCTGGCGTAGCTGACCACCACCACGCCGATGGCGTTGCCGTCGTTCATCGCCCTACAGCACCGAAGGCAGTGCGCCGAACAGGTCGCGTTGCGGGCCGGCCGAGCGCAGTGCATCGCGCGCCGCCTGCAGGCGCAGTCGATGCGCATGCAGAGGATCGCTCATCAGAAAGCGTGCCAGCGCCGCGCTGTATTCGGGCCAGCGCGCCATCAACCGTTCCAGGTCGCCACCGGCGGCGCTGCTGTCGAACACCGGAACGCGGTCACTGCCGGCATCGACCGCGAACGCGGTGTCGCACAGTACATGTCGCCAACCCATCGCTGCGGCGCGCAGGCACCAGTCGTGCAGGGCCGCCGAGGGCTGGGCAAAGGTGTCCGCATCCAACCCGCCCAATAGGCGCAGCGCAGCGCCGCGCATCAGTACGCAGCCGCTGGCAGCCACTGGCAGCTCTGGGCAAGCCGGCGCCAGCTGCGCCGCCGCCTCGGCCAGAGCTTCGGCCTCGCTGTCGCTCGGTGGCGGCTCGCCCGGATTGAACTGTGGATACGAGCAATGCTCAGCGTTGTTCGACCACGCTGTCACGCTGGCGATGCCGGCATCGCGATCGAGCGCCTGCTGCATGCGCGCCATGCAATCGGCGATCGGCGCCATGCCCGGCGCCAGTAAGAGCACATCGCGGTCCGCGCTGCGCGACAGCGCCAGATTCCACGCGGCCACCACACCATCTCCGGACGCGGCCTGCATCCGCTCGACCTGCAGCGGTGTTCGCTCGCACCACGCATCCAGCCACTGCGCCATGCGCGGATCGCCGCCACTGGCATCGAGCGCCAGCACCTCGCTGCTCGCGGGCAGGTTGCGATCCAGTGCCGCCAGGCTGCGGTCGAGCGCGGCCAACGCGCCCGACACGGTGACGATCGGCAACGGCGCGGCAGCGCCGCGACTCACGGCTGCCGGCTCTCGCCTGCCTCCGCCTCGGCCTTGCGCAAGGGCTCCAGCGCGCGGAAGCGCTGCCCGTATTCGTCGGTGAGCTTGCGCGCTGCTTCGGGGTCGCGGACCAGGGTCGGGGTGATCAGGATCAGCACCTCGGAGCGGTTGTCGCGACGGTTCTGCTTGCCGAACAGCGCGCCCACCGCCGGCAGGCGGCTGAGGAAGGGAATGCCATTGCTGCCGCGCCCCTGCTCGGTGCGGATCAGACCGGCGAGCATGATGGTCTCGCCGCTGCGCACCGCCACTTCGGTCGAGAGATTGTTGTTGTCGACGCTGATGTTGCCGCCGATCTCCGGGCCATCGGCCGAGGGCGTGCTGACTTCCTGCTCGATGTCCATGAACACCAGGCCATCGCGACTGACGCGCGGCGTGACCTTGAGGCTGATGCCGGTCTGGCGGAACTGCACCTGGCTGTAGTTGCCCAAGCCGACATTGGGATCGGTACCGCCGCGGTCGATGATGGTGCTGGCTACCGGGATCTGCTGGCCAGCACTGAAATTGGCCTCGACGTTGTTGCGTACCAGCAGCGAAGGCGAGGCCATCACCCGCACGTCGGAAAGATTGTCGAGGGTGGAAACGATCGCTTGGGCGCTGGGGCCGACGAAGGTGAAATTGCCGCTGCCCGAGTCGAGCGAACTGGCCGGATTGCGCCAGCGGTCGAGGGTCTGCGACAGGTCGCGGTTGACACCCTCGGCGATCGAATTGCCGAAGAACCAGCTGACACCATATTCCAACTGCCCGACCAGCTTGACCTCGACGATCTGCGCTTCGACGTGCACCTGCTGCGGCATCATGTCGAGCTTCTCGATGGTGCGGCGGATCGAATCCCACTGCTGCGGACTGGCGCGCACCAGCAGCGCGTTGCGCTCCTCGACCGCGCTGAAGGCGACGTTGCTGGTATCGCCGATGGCGATGCCGTCACCGCCACGCGCACCGCCCGCCGCCTGGAACTGCGCCCGCGCACTGGCCTTTCCGGCATCGGCGGCCGGCGTGTCGACGGTGCGTACCTCGACCGGCTGCAGGCCGGGCATCAGCCCGACCTCGCCAGCCGCGCCACCGGGCGTCTGGTTGCTGCCGCCGAACACCGACGACAGCTGCTCGGCCAGATCGACCGCCTTCATGTAGTTGGCTTCGTAGGTGTACAGGCGCGCGCCTTCGCCACCGGCATCGATACGCTCGATCCACTCTTCGAGATCGCTCAGGTACTTCGGCTGGTGGGTGATGGCGAGGATGGCGTTCTGGCCCTCCAGCGGCATGAAGCGGAACATTCCCGCCAGCGGCGTGTTGCCGCTTTCGCCGAACAGTTTTTCCAGTTCGGCGGCGACCTTGGTCGCCTCGGCCGATTGCAGCGGGAACACACCGACCGACATGCCCGCCAGCCAGTCGACGTCGAAGATCTCCACCGTGCGCAGGTAGTTCAGCAGCTCGCTGCGGCTGCCGCCGAGCACGATCAGGTTGCGCGCCGCATCGACGCTGACCACGGCGTTCGGCCGCGCATAGGGCTTGATCAGCTTTTCCATCTCGCTGGCGCTGATGAAGCGCAACGGTATCGCGCGCACTTCATAGCCGCGTGCCGGCTCCTTGCCCTTGGCATCGACGCTGCGTGGCGCCAGCAGCCCGGCGATCGCCTGATCGGCCGGCACCACGTTGTAGCGGCCGTCGCTCCACACCAGCCGGGCATTGCTCCAGCCCAGCACCATCTCCAACAGCGACAGGGCCTGCGCGCCATTGACCGGCTTCGGCGTCGCCAGCGTCACGCTGCCCTGCACGCTAGGGGCGATGACGTAGTTCTGCTGCAGCAGGTCGCCGAGGATGGCCTTGACCACCGCATGCAACGAATCGCCCTCGAAATTGAAGGTCGCCTCACCGGCCGACGACAGGTCGGGTGCAGGCGCCGCGGCGGCCTTCTCGTCGATCAGCACACCGCTGCCTGGACGCAGGCGGGAGTCGGCGGCGTCCTTGCTCGCGGCCACGGCCTCGGCATCGGCGGTGCGCGAGATCACCGGCGTGGTGGCCAGGGCATCGGCACCGCGCTGGATGACCGGGCCGCTGGTACTGGCGCAACCGCCGAGCAGAACGACGCCGGCAGCAGCCATGGCGGTGGCGAGACGGGAATGGCGGACTTGGTTCATTTCTTGTCTTCCTGGGTCGCGGCCTTGCGCGCCGCTTCGGCGCGCATCTGCGCGCGCCGGGCTTCGATTCGACGACGGATTTCTTCCACTTGCGCCTGCTGCTCGGCGGCGGCATCGCTGGGCTTTGCCGCTTGCGCGGCTGCAGTCGCTTGCGCCGGTTCCGCTTGCGCCGGCGCATCGCCCGACGCACCAGCGTCGGACGTGGTGGCCAGCGGCGTCGGTGCCGCACCGCCCTTGCCATCGAAGACGCGCAGTTCCAGCGCCTTCTCGCCTTCGGGGCCGATGAACACCGCGCGCCGCGGTTGCAGCGACTGCAAACGCCAGGCGGTACCTTCCAGCAGCTCGCCTTCGCGCACGCGGCGGCTGCGGCTGCCCTCAGCATCCTGCAACAGCGCGATGCGCACGTCGCCGCTGATGATCACGCCGGTAAGCATGGCGTCTAGCGGCGCGCCGTTGTCGCTGGGCAGCTCGCCGCCGGCCGTGGGGCGGCGATCCGGCGACAACAGCGGGCGTTGGCCGATCTCCGGATAATCCGTGAGTGCACCGAGACGCGCTGAGGCCTCGGCCAGACGCAGTTCCGGCAAGGCCGGCGCCAGGCTCGGATCGTCGGCCAGCGGCGCAAAGCGCGCGCCCAGCCCGAGCAGCGCCAGCACCAGCAAACCCAGCGTCCACAGCGCGAAGCCCGCGCAGAGCGCGGTCAGGGGTTGGCGGAAGGCGTCAATCATCGTCGCCGCTCCGTCGGTTGCCATGCAGATAGCCGTATAGGTCGAAGCTGACATCCAGCGCGCCACTGGCCGCCTCGCCGGCGCCGAGGTAGGCGCGCCGCGACAGCACGTCGAGATTGTCGATGAACAGTTGCGGGCTGCCGCCTTCGAGCGCATGCAGCACTGCCGCCAGCTCGGACATGCCGCACTGCAGGCGGACCTGGATGGCGACGCGGGTGAACGGCTCCTTGGCGGTCGACTCGATCGGCGTGCGCGCGGTGACCTTGCAACGCTGCCCGGTCACGCTGGCCGTCACCACCGACTCCAGCCGCTGCACCAGCGCGGCGCTGGCCAATTCCTTGTTCGCTTCGGACAGGAACCCGCCCTGCGTCTGCGCCAACTCGGACAGCCGCGACAGTTCGGCGCGCAGCTGCTCGCGCTGCGCCGATTCCATGCGCAGCTCCAGTGCTTCGCGTTGCAGGCTGGTGATCTCCTCGCCCATGTCCAGCATCGGTGCCGTCCACCACCAGTGCAGCAGCAGGCCGTAGGCCGCCAGCGCCGCCAGCAGCAGGCCGAGCAGCGTCTGGGCGTGATTGCGCTCAGGGCTGCGCATCGTCGGCCTCCGCGGCGTTGGCCTGCACGGTCGCGGTCAGGGTGAAGCGTTCGCGACCGCTTCGTGCATCGGTCTGCACCGCGCCGGCCAGCGCCGGGCGCAGCAGCAGTGGCGACTCCTGCAGTAGCGGCACGGTCGAGGCCGCCGATCGACTCAGTCCCACCAGCACCAATCGCCCATCATTCACGGCGAGCTTGTCCAACGAAGTGTGGTCGGGGATACGTCGAGTGAGATCATCGATCAACTCGATCATGGTTGGCCGCGCCGCGCGCTTGAGCGCAAGGAAGCTCGCGGCATCGGCGGCACTCTGCAACTGGTTGCGCAGCGCGCGCACCGCGCGCACGTCGGTGCGCGCCGTTTCCACCTCGGCGCGCAGGGCCTGCAAGGCCGCGCTGCGATTGTCGAGGATCAACAGCAGGGCGCCCAACAGCAGCACCGCGCTGCCGGCGAGCAGCTGCCACTGCAGGTGACGCGCCGGGTCGGCGCTGCGTGTGCGCTGCGCATCGGGCAGCAGATCAATGCCGAGCACCTGCTGACCGTCAAGCACATCGACCGCCTGCAGCCCGTCGGCGAGCGGGCCGAGCGCCGCTAGCACGGCCTGCAGTCGCGCGCGCGGCAGCACTACCAGCTCCACCTGCAGCTGCCGTGCCTCGAGATCGCGTTGCAGCACGCGGCCGGCAAAACAGGCCTGCTCGGCGGAGAAGGGAGTCTGCCGGTCGATCTCGTGCCGCAGCAGCTCGCGCAGGCGCGGCTCGGCGGCGAGCGGCAAGGTCAAGCGCCGGCGCAGCACGTCGCGGTCGGCGAGCAGCAACCGGCGCGTGCGGCGGTCGCTGGCGAGGCGGTCGTGGATGTTCCGCAGCGTCTCGGCATCGTCCAGCGGCAGCGCGCCCAGCGGCTGCACCACGCCGTCGACCAAGCGCAGCAGCTGCAGCTCGCCGTCGCCGCATTGCATGGCCAGCTGGGCGCGGTCGCCCAGCAACGCGCGCCGCCAACGCGTCGGCAGCAGCGCCAGCACGGCCGATTGCGCGCGGCTCCACCACGCCGGCAAGGGCGTCCGCGCTGCACGCAGGCGCAGCGCATCCAGGCTCGGATTGAGTCGCTCGGCGATCATCTCAGTCGGGGTCTCCTACCCGCCAGGCCAACGGCGCGTACAGCTGGCCAAAGGGTCCGCCGCTGCCGGCCCGCAGCACGGCGGTCACCTCCAGCGCAGTCCCTCCAGTGCGCCGGGCGCGGCTGGAAATACTATACGTGCCGGACCCCTCAGCAGCGAGCGCCAGCCCGTCCGGCAGCACCGGCGGCGGCATGCCCGGCTGCCAGGCGCCACGCAGGGCCAGCAATTCGGCGACGACCTCGGGCGCCAGCCCCAGTGCCTGCAGCACTTCCGGCGCCGCCACCGGCGGACGCGGCTGCACTTCACCGCTGTAGACGGTGAGAAAGGGCGCCACTTGCCGATACAGCGCATGGTCCATTCCCAGCACCAGCTGCAGTTCGGCCACACCGAGAAAGGGCTGGTTGCGCGGCGCGTAGGGCAACTCGGCCGCCGCGTACTGCGGCGCCTCGGCGCCATTGAGACTCAGCAGGTCATCGCCATCGCGCCAGTCGACCACCGCCGCGGCGATCGCTTCGGCCCGCTCGAGCTCGACCCCGAGCACCTGCAGCAACTGGCTGAAGTGGGCGATCGAGACCACGTTGAGATCGAACTTGCCGGTTTCGTCCTGCACCGCGACTTCGACTTCATACCCCTCGAGTGCGAAGCGGTATGGACGACCATCGGCCACCCAGCGCTGCAGCGGGTCGGGCGTCAGCAGGTGCAGCATCGCCACCTCGATGCCCGATTCGGCAGCAAAGCGCGCCGCCGTCGCCTGCCGCAGGGCACTGGCCTGCAGGCCTTCGGTGCGTGCCGACAGCGCGAACACCGCGATCAGTCCCGACATCAGCAACAGCAGCCACAACGCCAGCAGCAAGGCCGCGCCGCGCTGGCCGGACCGCTCGTCTCGATAGTTCGCCACGCGCGTCATCGCTTGGCCCGGCCGCCTTCGCGGTCGTCATCGTCTTCCCGCGTGTCCGGCTGCTGCATCGGCGTTCCGACGGACGAGCCCAGACCCAGCCGCGGCGCCACCACCAGCTCGGGGAAGCGCTGCCGACCGTCGCTCAACTCGAGGCGCAAGCGCAGCAGCGGCGGCAGTTGTCCCGGCGATTCCCAACGGTCGCTCCACGCTTCGGGGAGACCTTCGGGCGACAGGGCCCGCGCTTCGAAGGCGCCATCGGCAATGCCGCGTAACAGGATTTCCGGCGGCCGCTCAGCATCGAGCGGACCGTCGAGTGACAGCAGCTGGTGCACCAACTCCAAGCGCAGCCCCTCGCCCTCATCGGGCACCAGCCGCAGCGTCTGCACATGCGCGCCACCGCGCGAGAGATAGCCGGGCATGTTGGCGACGAATCGGATTTCGTGGCGTTGCAGTTCGAACACCATCGCCTCGCCACTCTCAGGATCGATCTCGATCGGCTGCGCCAGCGCAGCGGCCAGCTGCCGTCGCACGAAGCCCTGCACCGCGCGCAGGCGCTCGCTTTGCGCCGCCTGCGCCTGCGCTTTCTCGGTGGCAAGACCGGCATTGCGCAGACTGAGGAAGGCCAGTGCCATGCCCGCCGCCAGCAGCGCGGTTGCCAGCATCACCTCGATCAAGGTGAAGCCGTCGCTGCGGCGCGTCATGGCATCACCTGCGGGCGTCGCGCGCGCAGGGTCACCACGCGCAGGCTCGGGCCGCCGCGGGCGTCGCCCCAGGCCACGTCGAGCACGACCCGGTACAGCCTGGGCGCCATGGCCAACGCATCCTCGTCGAGCAGCGGCTGCCCCGGCAGCGGCGGCACTGCCTCGCGCGCGGGATCCTCGACTTCGCTGATCTCCAGCGCCCAGCGGAAACGCCCGCCGTCGAACTCGCCCTCGCGCCGCCCGGGCTCGATCGGTTCGAGCACGCCAAGGCTGTCGAGCATCGATTGCGCATGCAGGCTGGCTTCGCTGGCCAACGCGCCCTGCCGCACCTGGCGCAGACCACCGCTCTGGATCGCCAACAGCAGGCCGAGGCCGACCGCGAGCAACGCGAAGGCCAGCATCACCTCCAGCAGGGTGAAGCCCTTGCTCGGCCTCACGGTTCGCCGCTCCCGCGCTGCAGGGTGACCTGCCCGGTCAACCAAGCGACATCGATACGCCACGCCGCCTGCCCGTGCTCGAGCACGAAGCGGCCGCCGGTCGCGGCACCATCGGGGAAAAAGCGCACCGCGGCATCGCCGCGCGCCACCTGCTCGTTGCGTGCGGTGATCGCACGCACCGTCAGCGACGCTGGCAACTCGCCCTCGCGCTTGCCGGCTGCCTGCCAGCGACGGCTGTCGACATCGATGCGGAACACCTGCTCCTGCCCGGTCGCGATCGCCTGCGCGCGGGTAAAGCGCAACTCTTCGGCCAGCGTGCGCGCGGCACCCCGCAATTCGCTGCCGGCACGACCGCCGCCCAGCACCGCCGCGGCGATGCCGGCACCCACCGCGATCAGCGCCACCACCAGCAGCACCTCGACCAGGCTCATCCCGCGCGCGCGCTTCATGGCTGGTCGTTGCCGCGTCGCGCCTTACGGCACGCGGATATCCTGGTTGACGCTATCGCCACCGGGCTGGCCATCAGCGCCGAGACTGACCAGCTCGAACGGGCCGTTCTGGCCGGGACGGCGGTACTCGATCGGTCGCCCCCAGGGGTCGTTGAATTCGCTGGCCTTGGCATAGGGGCCGAGCCAGTTCGGCGAATTGCCCGGCGCCGTGGCGAGGTTGTCGAGCGCCTCGGGCAGGCCGCCGACATCCATCTCGTACTGTTCGATCTTGCCCGACAGCGTCTGCAGCTGGGTCTTGGCGAGATTGAAATTGGCGCGGTCCTTGCCGCCGATCAGCCGGCTGCCGACCACGGCGAGCACGCCGCCGATCAGCACAATGACCACCACCAGCTCCAGCAGGCTCATGCCGTGCTGGCGCCGGGACGAAAGCGATTGGCTACGTTGCATCAGTCGAATCAACCTATGGCGTTGGTGAGATCGTAAATCGGAAGCAGCACGGCGAGGATGACCAGGCCGACCATCAGTGTCATCAGTACCGTCAGCGCCGGCACCAGCGCCGCCAGCAGGCGGTCCAGCGCATTGCGGGTTTCGAGGTCAAAGGTGTCGGCGACCTTGAGCAGCATGCCATCGAGCTCGCCCGATTCCTCGCCGACCTGCACCATCTGCACCGCGAGGCGCGGGAACAGCTTGCGTCGGCCGAGCGCATGCGCCAGGCCGCTACCGGTTTTGACCTCGTCCGCCGCCGCGGCCAGCGCCGCCGCCAGCACCCGATTGGACAGCACCGGCTGCGCCAGGTTCAGTGCCGACAGCAAGGGCACGCCACTGCGCAGCAAGGTGCCGAGGGTGCGCGCCATGCGCGCGGTATCGAGCTTGGCGGCGAGGTCGCCGACGATGCGCCAGCCGAGCAGGCGGCCATCGAAGGCCAGCCGCCGTTCCGGCTGGGCGAATGCTTTCGCACCCAGCCACAGCGCCGCCGCCGCGGCGACCAGCAGCAACAGCCACCAGCCGCGGATGAAATCGCTCGCCGACAGCACCGCCTGCGAATACCACGGCAGCTCGGCATTGAGACTCTCGAACAGCGCCTCGAACTGCGGCACCACCACCGCCATCAAAAAGCCGGTGGAGGCGATCACCAGGCAGACCAGGATCACCGGATAGATCAGCGCATTGAGCACGCGGCTGCGCAACTCGCGGGCGCGCTCGAGGTATTCGGCCAGGCGATGCAGCGATTCGTGCAGGGCGCCACCGGCCTCGCCAGCGCGCACCAGGTTGATGTACAGCCGCGAGAACACGCCGTGCTGGTGCTCCAGCGCGCTCGACAGGGTCGCACCGCCGCGGACTTCCTCGCGGACGCGCTCGATCAGCTTGCGGGCGGCCTCGGCCTCGGGCAGTTCGAGCAGGATGCCAAGCGCGCGATCCAGCGGCTGGCCTGCGGCGAGCAGGGTCGCCAGCTGCTGGGTGAACTGCAGCACCTGCTCATCGCCGAACTCGCGCTTGCGAAACAGCGACGGCAAGCCGCCACTCTCGCCCGCCACCGCCGGCCTTGCCTCGACCGGCAGATGGCCCTGCTCCTGCAGCCGCGCAATCACCTCCGCGGCGGAGGCGGCTTCCATCTGGCCGGTGAGCGGCTCGCCGGTGGTGGAGAGGGCTTGGTAGCGGAAGAGGGGCAAGGCGGGCTGCGACGCGGGGATGACGCTCAAGTGTAACGGCTTGGCGGCGCCTGATTCGCGCCGCTTAGCCGAAGCCTCAGTGGCCGCCCTTGAACTTGGCGTCCAGGGCCGCGAGGTAGCGCTGCATCAGTTCGAACTGGTAGCCAGAAAGTTCGCGGTTGCGAATATAAGCTTGGACTCCAAGCCCAAGGCCGCAGTTGCCCCAAAGCACGCATTGATTGAGTTCTTCGAATTGATTCGGCCCACATGCTGCCCCCAACTCACAAGCACGCCACCGCGCGGCCATGCTCTTTATTTTGCCTAGTTCCAACTGATTCGGCATCGCGCGCAGGGAGAACGGAAAGACCTCCTCATCAAGCTGTCGAGATAGCTGCCCCTTGCCGCTAGCGAAAGCATGCATGGCCTGCTCCACCACCCAAGGCTTATCTGCTTCAAGCATGGCGCTGAGAACTTCGACTTCGCCCTGCCCCTTGAAACCAGTTGCAGCCATGGCAACGAGGTCTCCCTTGCTAGCCAATTCCTCCAAACGCCCGGAGAACTGACCAACTCGCTCCGCTACTTCTCCGGGTGCGTAGGGACGGTCGCAATACTGCGTCAACGATTGCAGCGCTGACTCCCTAGTCGCACGCTCAGAACTGGCAGCCGGCAGCTTTGCCAGCTCGTGTTTGGGATGGTAGCGGTCCCCTCGACTCGACCAGAATTGTGCACAACGCGCTGACAGATTGATTACTGCGGCCATTGCCTCAGCGTCGCCCGAATTAGCCAAACGCATGAGCTCGGCATCAAGATTTCGAGTACTTGAGGCACTAGAGAGCAATGCAATTGGAGACAGATTACTTTGCTCCGGACTCTCTGACCCA
>DASUOA010000014.1:0-8658 GCA_036276895.1 Arenimonas sp.
AAGGCCAGTGCTGTCGATCTCAGTGAAGCTGAGATTGAGACCGCATTGGCCGCGGCACGGGTGGTGGGGTTGGAGGTCGCTGGTGTCGATCTGCTGCGATCTTCGCGCGGACCGCTGGTATTGGAGGTCAACTCCTCACCTGGGCTCGAAGGCATCGAAGCGGCCACCGGCGCCGATGTGGCCGGTGCGGTAGTCGATCTACTCGTCGAACGGCGCCCGCCGACCCCGCGCCGACGGGCTGGCCGACCGCCGCGCTTAACCAAAGCCTGAAGCCGGTTTAACGCTCCTTTAATGGCCCCGCGCCTAGTCTTGATCGGGCCGGTAAGCCTGCAAGACCCTCCTCGTCGGACACGTCGCCACGCAGATTACGGTATCGGGGCAGTAGCCAATCTTCGCCCGGGACGCGCCATCTCGATGGTCGCTCCCGGGCTTTTTCTTGGTGCAGGATGTACCAACCCCCGATAGGCAGGACGCCGATAGGGGGTTACGCTACCCCCATGCGCATCCTCGTCATCGAAGACAACCGCGACATCGCCGCCAACCTTGGCGACTACCTCGACGACCGAGGCCATACCGTCGACTACGCCGCTGACGGCATCACCGGATTGCATCTGGCGGTGGTCAACGATTTCGACGCGATCATCCTCGACCTCAACCTGCCCGGCATGGATGGGCTCGAGGTCTGCCGCAAGCTGCGCAGCGAGGGTCGCAAGCAGACGCCGGTGCTGATGCTGACTGCGCGCGATTCGCTGGAGAACAAGCTCGAAGGCTTCGAGTCGGGCGCCGACGACTACCTGGTCAAGCCGTTCGCCTTGCAGGAGGTCGAAGCCCGGCTGCAGGTGCTGGCGCGGCGCGGCAAGGCGGCGCAGCCGCGGGTGCTGCATGTGGCTGATCTCGAGTTCAACCTCGAGACGCTGGAGGTTCGGCGCGAAGGCCGCCTGCTGCAGCTCAACCCGACCGCGCTGAAGATCCTGCAATCGCTGATGGAGGCTTCGCCCGCGGTGGTGACCCGTCAGGAGTTGGAAACCCGGGTCTGGGGCGAGGAGCTGCCGGATTCCGATTCGCTACGCGTGCATATCCACGGCCTGCGTGCCGCTGTCGACAAACCGTTCCCGAAGCAGCTGATCCAGACCCGGCACGGCATCGGTTACCGCATCGCCGACCCCGACGCCAGCTGAGCCATGCGTCGTCGTCGGCATCGACTGCGCACGCGCATCGTCCTGTCTTTCCTGTTGCTCGGCTTCGGGCTGACGGCGCTGTTCGCGGCGTCGACGGTCTACATGCAGGCGCGGCTGGAAAACCAGCTTGTCGAAGAGTGGTTGCTCAAGGAAGTCGGTGATTTCGTCGAGTTCAAGCGCGTCAATCGAGATCCCGATGACCAATACGGTCTGCGCTATCTGCAGCTCAGCGTTTACCGGCCGGACAGCGCGCTGATTCCGCTGGCGTGGCGTGACCTGCCCAGCGGCGTGCACGAGCTGCACGAATACGATGATGAAGGCCGTCTTCGGCAGTTCAAGCTGGCAGTTAATCGAACCGAAGATACCGTCGGATTTGTCAGCTACGATTTCAGCCAACAGGCGCTGAGCCAGCGGCAGCTGATGACGACGCTGGGCGCTGCGGTGCTGATGTTCACCGGTCTGGCCTGGTTGATCGGCATGTGGGCCTCGTCGAAGGTGATCAGTCCGGTCACCGAACTGGCGCGGCGCGTCGAAGAGCTGTCCGGGCGCGAGCGGCCGGAGAAACTGGCGCCACACTTTCCCAAGGACGAAGTCGGCGAGCTCGCCGCGGTGCTCGACGATTACGCCGAGCGCATGACCTCGCTGGTCAAGCGCGATCGCGAGTTCAATTCCGACGTCAGCCACGAGCTGCGCACGCCGCTGGCGGTGATCCGTGGTGCCACAGAATTGATGCTGGCCAAGCCCGATCTCGACGAGAAGACCCGGCAACGTCTGCTGCGCATCGATCGCGCCGCTCTGCAATGCACGGACCTGACCATCGCCCTGCTGATGCTCTCGCGCAGCGAGCGTGGCCACGGCCGTACCGATCTGCACAAGCTGGCGCAGCAGTTGGCTGATGCCGGACGCATCCAGCTCGGCGGCAAGCCAGTCGAGCTGGTGGTCGAAGGACGCGATGACGTGATCGTCGACGCACCGGAAGCGGTGCTGTCGGTGGCGCTGGGCAATCTGATCGGCAATGCCTGCAAGTACACCGCCGAGGGCGAGGTGCGGATCGAGGTGCTGTCCGACCGGGTGCGTATTGCCGACACCGGGCCTGGACTCAGCCGCGAAGATGCCGAGCGTCTGTTCGAGCGTGGTTATCGCGGCAGCTATGCCGGTGGCACCTCCGGTGGTGGCATCGGCCTGTCGATCGTGCGCCGGCTGTGCGACCTGTACGGCTGGGAAGTCAGCATCGCGCCGCGCGAAGAGCAAGGCGCGGTGGCTGAATTGCGCTTTGTTTGACAGTCCGTACAGGCAGGTGCGGGCGATTGCGGCGGGATCCGCCTACAACACCTCGAGCCAGCCATAACGGTCCTCGGTACGGCCGTCGAACAGGCCGAAGAACAGTTCCTGGATCTGTCGCGTCAGCGGTCCGGGCTTGCCATCGCCGACCGCGCGTCCATCGACGGAACGGATCGGCGTGATCTCGGCTGCGGTGCCACACATAAACAGCTCGTCGCACAGGTACAGGTATTCGCGCGGCAAGTCGCGCTCGACCACCGCGATGCCGGCGTCGCGCGCCAGGGTGATGATCGAATGCCGGGTGATGCCATTGAGCAGGGCGGCACTCACCGGTGGCGTATGCAGAGCGCCGTCGAACGCAAGGAACAGGTTCTCGCCGGCGCCTTCCGAGAGCAGGCCGGTGGAGGCCAGCGCGATGCCTTCGCCGAAGCCCAGTCGCCGCGCTTCGCGCGCCACCAGCTGTCCGGACAGGTAGTTGCCGCCGGCCTTGGCGCCAGCGGGAATGGTGTTGGGTGCGAAGCGCTGCCAGCTCGAAACGCAGGCGTCGATGCCGGCCTCGATGACATCGGCGCCGAGGTAGCGGCCCATGTTCCAGGCGGCGACCGCGACCGAGGTCGGGCAGTCGGCCGAGAGGCCGAAGCCGCCGAGGTCGCGGAAGGCCACGGGGCGCAGGTAGCACTCGCCGAGGCCATTGGCCTTGACCACCTCGCGGCAGGCGGCATTGATTTCGTCGACGCCGTAGGGCATCGGCATTTCATAAATCTTGGCCGAGGCCATCAAGCGGCGGTTGTGGTCGCTGAGGCGGAAGATCGCGTGGCCGCCCTTGGTCGGGTAGCAGCGGATGCCTTCGAATACCGAGGAGCCGTAGTGCAGGGCGTGCGCCATCACATGCACGGTCGCATCGCGCCAGGGCTTGATGCTGCCGTTGTGCCAGATCAGTTCGGGATAGGCCTGCGACATGGGGAACTCCGGCGCGTGGGAAGGCGAGAGTTTAGCGCGCCCACTCGCTGGATCAGCGCAGCCGCGAGAGAACGGCTTCGGTCGGGCGCGCGAGGTTGAGCGTGTAGAAATGCAGCTCCGGCACACCGCCTTCGATCAGCCGCTGGCACATGTCGGCGACCAGGTCGGCGGCGAACTCGCGGATGCTGTCGACGTCATCGCCGAAGGCCGCCATGCGCCGGCCGATCCAGCGCGGGATCTCGGCGCCGCAGGCCTCGGAGAAGCGCTTGAGCTGGGTGAAGTTGGAGATCGGCATGATGCCGGGAATGATCGGCACCGCCACGCCCAGCCTGCGCACGTCGTCGACGAAGCGGAAATACGCATCGGCATTGAAGAAATACTGGGTGATCGCCGAATCAGCGCCGGCGTCGACCTTGGCCTTGAAGTTGCGCAGGTCGGCGAGGGCGTCGTCGGCCTGCGGGTGGAACTCCGGATAGCAGGCGACTTCGATGCGGAAGTGGCCGTCGAATTCCTCGCGGATGAAACGCACCAGGTCGGCAGCGAAGCGGAAGTCGCCGGCGCGCGCCATGCCCGAGGGCATGTCACCGCGCAGCGCCACCACGCGGTTGCAGCCCAGTGCCTTGTACAGATTGAGCAGGCTGCGCAGCTCCTGCCGGGTGCCGCCCATGCAGGACAGATGCGGTACGCCGTCGAGGCTGTGCTTCTGGCGCAGCTCGCGCACGGTCTCGGGCGTGTAGCTCAGGGTCGAGCCGCCGGCGCCGAAGGTGACCGAAACGAACTCCGGCGCATAGGCCTTGAGCTTGCCGACGCTGCGGTCGAGGGTGGCGCGCTGGTCGTCGGTCTTGGGTGGAAAGAATTCGAAGGAAACGGGGGTCATCCCTGGCTCCGTGATCGCTGGCCGAAACGAAGCGGGCGGCCGAAGCCGCCCGCGTGGCACGCACTCAGTAGCGGTAGTGCTCGGGCTTGTACGGGCCATCGACCGGCACGCCGAGATAGGCGGCCTGGTCCGTGGTGAGCGTGGTCAGCTTCACGCCGATCTTCTCCAGATGCAGGCGCGCGACTTCCTCGTCGAGCTTCTTGGGCAGGATGTAGACCTTGCTCTCGTAGCTGTCCTTGTTGGCCCACAGGTCGATCTGCGCCAGGGTCTGGTTGGCGAACGAGTTCGACATCACGAAGCTCGGGTGGCCGGTGGCGCAGCCGAGGTTCACCAGTCGGCCCTCGGCCAGCAGGAAGATGCTGTTGCCATTGGCGAAGGTGAACTTGTCGACCTGCGGCTTGATATTGGTCTTGACCGCGCCGGAGGCGTAGAGCTTGTCGACCTGGATCTCGTTGTCGAAGTGGCCGATGTTGCAGACGATGGCCTGGTCCTTCATCGCCTGCATGTGCTCGAGGCGGATGATGTCCTTGTTGCCGGTGGTGGTGACGTAGATGTCGGCGATGCCGAGGCTGTACTCGACGGTGTTGACCTCGAAGCCTTCCATGGCCGCCTGCAGGGCGCAGATCGGGTCGATCTCGGTGACCACGACGCGGCAGCCGTAGGCGCGCAGCGAATGCGCCGAGCCCTTGCCGACGTCGCCATAGCCGCAGACCACCGCGACCTTGCCCGCCAGCATCACGTCCATCGCGCGCTTGAGGCCATCGGCCAGCGACTCGCGGCAGCCGTAGAGGTTGTCGAACTTCGACTTGGTGACCGAGTCGTTGACGTTGATCGCCGGCACCAGCAACTTGCCGGCTTCGGCCAGTTGGTAGAGGCGATGCACGCCGGTGGTGGTTTCTTCTGAGACGCCCTTCCAGTCCTTGACCACGGCGGTCCAGAAGCCGGGACGCTCCTTGTGTACGCGCTTGAGCAGGTTCTTGATCACCTGCTCCTCGTGGCTGCCCGAGGCGGAGTTGACCCAGCTCTCGTCGCCCTGCTCGAGCTCATAGCCCTTGTGGATCAGCAAGGTGACGTCGCCGCCGTCGTCGACCACCAGCTCCGGGCCTTTGCCGCCGGCGAAGCTCAACGCATCGAGGGTGCAGTCCCAGTACTCCTCCAGCGTCTCGCCCTTCCAGGCGAATACCGGGGTGCCGCTTGCTGCAATGGCGGCAGCGGCATGGTCCTGCGTGGAGAAGATGTTGCACGAGGCCCAGCGCACATCGGCGCCGAGATCCTTCAGGGTCTCGATCAGCACCGCGGTCTGAATGGTCATGTGCAGCGAGCCGGTCACGCGCACGCCCTTGAGCGGCTGGCTGGCGGCGTGCTTGCGGCGGATCGACATCAGGCCCGGCATCTCGTGCTCGGCGATGTCGATTTCCTTGCGGCCCCAGTCGGCGAGGCTGATGTCGGCGACCTTGTAGTCGTGGCTGAGTTTGGTGACGGCGTTCATGGGAAGTGCTCCGTTAGTCGAGTGGACTGATTAACGGGCGCCGTTGAACGGTGTCAGCCTCGCCGAGCCTGTTCCCTTGCCGCGCGTCCAGCGCGACCGGGCTTGCAGCGCCCCTCGACGGGGTTGCCGGCCGAGGCCTTGCGGCCCTGACCGAACCCGCCATCGCTTCCGCAATGGCGGGATATCGCGATCTTACTTCTTCAGGCCGGCAGCTTTGCGCAGGGCCTCGGCGCGGTCGGTCTTCTCCCAGGAGAAGGCTGTGGCTTTCTGGGTCTTACCGGCGGCATCGACGTAGCTTACGTCCTTGGGCTTGCGGCCGAAGTGGCCGTAGGCGGCGGTCTGCTGGTAGATCGGGTGGATCAGGTCGAGCATGGTGACGATGCCGTAGGGGCGCAGGTCGAAGTGCGCACGGATCAGTTTCTCGATCTTGTCGTCGGCGATTTTGCCGGTGCCGAAGGTGGTCACCGAGATCGAGGTCGGCTCGGCGACGCCGATGGCGTAGCTGACCTGCACTTCGCACTTGTCGGCGAGGCCGGCGGCGACGATGTTCTTGGCCACATAGCGCGCGGCGTACGCCGCCGAGCGATCGACCTTGGACGGGTCCTTGCCGGAGAACGCGCCGCCACCGTGACGGGCCATGCCGCCGTAGGTGTCGACGATGATCTTGCGACCGGTGAGGCCGGCATCGCCGACCGGGCCGCCGATCACGAAGATGCCGGTCGGATTGATGTGGATCTTCGACTTCGGCAGCGCCTTCAGCCAGGCCTTGGGCAGCACCGGCTCGAGGATGTGCGCGTAGACGCCATCGACCAGATCCTTGTGCTTGATGCCGGGGTCATGCTGGGTCGATAGCACCACCGCGTCGAGGCCGATGATCTTGCCGCCGTCGTAGCGCAGCGTGACCTGACTCTTGGCGTCCGGGCGCAGCCACTTGAGCTTGCCGTTCTTGCGCACCTTGGCCTGCTGCTCGACCAAGCGGTGCGAGTAGTAGATCGGCGCCGGCATGAACTCGGGCGCCTCGTTGCAGGCGTAGCCGAACATCAGGCCCTGGTCGCCCGCGCCCTGTTCCTCGGGCTTCTTGGCCTTCTTCTTGCTGCCGTCGACGCCGGCAGCGATGTCCGGCGACTGCTTGCCGAGCATGTTGATGATGGCGCAGGTGTGGCCATCGAAGCCGACGTTGGAGTTGTCGTAACCGATCTGGTTGATGACGCGGCGCGCCAGCTCCTCGATGTCGACCCAGGCGGTGGTGGTGACCTCGCCGGCGACGATCGCCGCACCGGTCTTCACCAGCGTTTCGCAGGCCACGCGCGCGCGCTTGTCCTGCAGCAGGATGGCGTCGAGCACGGCATCCGAGATCTGGTCGGCCATCTTGTCCGGATGGCCTTCGGAGACCGACTCGGAGGTGAAGAGGTAGCTGGACATCGTTTTATATATCCTTTGATTGCGATGAAAGGATGGGTTGTTGGGTCGGGCATGATACACCCCGACGGACGACCCTGCATCATGCGCGCCCGGTTATTTCGGCGGCGTTAAGTCGCGACGCGCCGATCAGGCGGCAACAGGCAGCTCCGGCCGGACACCGGCGATCAGCGCGTCAAAATAGTCGCGGGTCAGACGTACCTGCGCCGCCGCTGACTCGGCGCGGTTGACCACCTGGCGGAAGGCGGCGTTCTCGGGCCGGTCCTTGGCATACCAGCCAAGGTGCTTGCGGGCGATGCGCACGCCCGGCTCCTCGCCGTAGAAAGTGTGCAGATGGTCGAGGTGCCCGAGCAGCAGGTCACGCACTTCGATCAGCGTTGGTGCGGGCAGCTGCTCGCCGGTCGCCAGAAAGTGCGCGATCTCGCGGAAGATCCATGGCCGACCCTGTGCCGCACGACCGACCATCACTGCGTCGCAACCGGTCCGGCGCAGCACTTCGGCGGCCTTCTGCGGCGAGTCGATATCGCCATTGGCCAGTATCGGGATGCGCACCGCGGACTTCACCGCAGCGATGGTGTGGTACTCGGCCTGCCCGGTGTAGAGCTGGTCGCGGGTGCGGCCGTGCACGGCCAGCGCCGCGATTCCGCTGTCCTCGGCGATGCGGGCGATGCGCAGCGCATTGCGATTGTCGGCATCCCAGCCGGTGCGGATCTTCAGCGTCACCGGCACCTCGACCGCCGCGACCACGGCCGCGAGGATGCGCCCGACCAGCGGCTCGTCGCGCAGCAGCGCCGAGCCAGCCCAGACATTGCAGACCTTCTTGGCCGGGCAGCCCATGTTGATGTCGATAATCTGCGCGCCGTGCTCGACGTTGTAGCGCGCCGCCTCGGCCAGCACCTGCGGATCGGTGCCGGCGATCTGCACGCTGATCGGCGCCGGCTCGTGTTCGTGATCCATCCGGTGCTGCGACTTGGCTGTCTTCCAGAGCCGTGGATCGGAGGTGGTCATCTCCGACACGCACAGCCCGGCGCCCATCCGCTTGCACAGCATCCGGAACGGCTTGTCGGTGACGCCGGCCATCGGGGCCAGCACCACGGGCGGGTCGATGCGATAGGGGCCGATTTCCATGGGCGACTCAAGCTTACAGAGGCAACATCAATATCAACGGATCCAGTGGCGAGACCTGAAACCCGTAGTGCCGATAAAAATCCCGCGCCCGCTCATGCAGAGCATGAACCAGCAGCGCGCGGACGCCGGTCTGCTGCGCCACGGCAAGTGTGCGCTTCAATGCATCCTGCAGCAGTGCACCACCGAGATGGATGCCCTGCGCTTGTCGGTCGACTGCCAGACGCCCAAGCACGATGACAGGGATGGGCTCGGGCATGTTCCTGAGCACCTTACCGGTGGCCAGGCTGTGCGACACCGCTCCGGCTGCCATGGCGTAGTAGCCGAAT
>DASUOA010000015.1:0-2107 GCA_036276895.1 Arenimonas sp.
GGGAAGTTCTCCGGCGCATCGGGATCGCTGAAGGCGAAGTCGAGGCTGCCATCCTTGAGCTTGGACACCGCGTAGTCGACCGGCGCCACGCCGGCCTTTTCGGCATCGCGCACCACCTGCATCGGATTGGTATTGAGCTGCGGGATCGACGGCAGCCAGCCCATGCGCACCGCGCGCAGGTTGAAGTCGGCCAGCGATCCAGTGAACTTGCTGCGGTCGGCCAGCGGCGACAGGATCTCATCGACGCCGAGTTTCTCGTAGCGGTACTGGCTGGAGTTGAAGTAGAAGAACGAGGTGCCGTTCATCTGCCGCGGCGGCTTGCTCCAGTCCAGGCCGAAGGCGATCGGCGCCCAGCCGGACTGCGGACGCAGCTTCTCCTGGCCGACGTAGTGCGCCCAGCCGCCGCCGGACTGGCCGACGCAACCGCACATCACGAGCATGTTGATCAGCCCGCGGTAGTTCATGTCGTTGTGGAACCAGTGGTTCATCGCCGCGCCGACGATGATCATGCTGCGGCCACGGGTCTTGTCGGCGGTGCGCGCGAACTCGCGGGCGATGCTGATCACCTCGCTGCGCGGCACGCCGGTGATCTTCTCCTGCCAGGCCGGTGTGCCCGGCACGTTGTCGTCGAAGCTGGTGGCCACGTTGCCGCCACCGAAGCCGCGGTCGACGCCGTACTGCGCCAGCAGCAGGTCGTAGACGGTAGCCACCGCCCACTCCTGGCCATCGGCCAGCTGCAGGCGGCGGACCGGGATATTGCGCTCGAGCACGTCGCTGAACTTCGACTCGGTCCAGTACTCGTTCTCGATGCCACCGAAGTAGGGGAAGCTGACCGCCTCGACGCCGTCATGCTGGTCCTTGAAGCTCAGGCGCAGCCGGGTCTCGCGGCCGGCGCTGTCCTTCTCCTCGATGTTCCACTTGCCCTTCTCGCCCCAGCGGAAACCGACCGACCCGTTGGGCACGGTGATCGCGCCGGTGTTGTTGTCATAGGCGAGCGTCTTCCACTCGGGGTTGTTGCCTTCGCCCAGGCCACCGAGATCGGCGGCTCGCAGGTAGCGCTCCGGCACCAGGCGGCCGTCGGCGCGCTTTTCCAGGCGCACCAGCAGCGGCATGTCGCTGTACTGCCGGCAGTAATCGGTGAAGTACTGAGAGGGCTGGTCGACGTGGAACTCTTTGAGGATCACATGGCCGAAGGCCATCGCCAGCGCCGCATCGGTGCCCTGCTTGGGATGCAGCCAGTGATCGGTGAGCTTGGCGACCTCGGAATAGTCCGGGGTGATCGCCACCGTCTTGGTGCCGTTGTAGCGCGCCTCGGTGAAGAAATGCGCGTCGGGCGTGCGCGTCTGCGGGACGTTCGATCCCCACGCGATGATGTAGGTCGAGTTGTACCAATCCGCGGACTCGGGCACGTCGGTCTGCTCGCCGAAGGTCTGCGGCGAGGACGGCGGCAGATCGCAGTACCAGTCGTAGAAGCTGAGGCAGGTGCCGCCGATCAGCGACAGATAGCGCGTGCCCGCGGCGTAGGAGACCATCGACATGGCCGGGATCGGCGAGAAGCCGACCACCCGGTCGGGGCCGAAGGTCTTGACCGTGTAGACGTTGGCGGCGCCGATGATCTCGTTGACCTCGGGCCAGGTCGAGCGCACGAATCCACCCATCCCCCGCACCGACTTGTAGTGCCTCCCTTTCTCCGGATCCTCGACGATCGAGGCCCAGGCCTCGACCGCCCCAAGGGTCTTACGGGCCTCGCGCCAGAGCTTCAGCAGCCGGCTGCGCACCATCGGGTACTTCAGGCGGTTGCCGCTGTAGAGGTACCAGGAGTAGCTCGCCCCGCGGGAACAGCCGCGCGGCTCGTGGTTCGGCATCTCGGGCCGGGTGCGCGGATAGTCAGTCTGCTGGGTCTCCCAGGTCACCAGCCCGTTCTTGACGTAGATCTTCCAGCTGCACGAGCCGGTGCAGTTGGTGCCGTGGGTCGAGCGCACGACCTTGTCGTGCTGCCAGCGCTGCCGGTAGCCGTCCTCCCAGGCCCGGCTCTCGTTGGTGACGACGCCATGCCCGCCCGAGAACTTCTCCTCGTACTTCTTGAAGAACAGCAGACGGTCGATGA
>DASUOA010000016.1:0-3213 GCA_036276895.1 Arenimonas sp.
GAGGAACGCTTCACCCTGCACGGCCTCAAGCACCGCGGCGTCACCGACACGAAGGGCACGCGAGCCGAGAAGAAAGACGCCAGCGGCCACAAGAGCGACGCCGCCTTTGGCATCTACGCGCACGATCTGGCGGTCGTGGAACCTGCAGGCGATGGCTGAATTTTTAGCTGATTTTTTAGCTGCGCCGATTTTCGGCGGCAGCAATCACGCTAAGTGACTGATTCGTGTGGTGGGCCGTGAAGGATTCGAACCTTCGACCAAAAGATTAAAAGTCTTCTGCTCTACCGACTGAGCTAACGGCCCGTTGTGGCGACACTATCCGCCTGCACCGCACCTTGCGTGCGGGCGCGCAGTGTAACCGATGATGCCCGTCCGCCCAAGCCGGGCGCCCGGCTCAGCGATAGCGGGTGGGATCGGCGACGCCCGCCGCGGCGAAGCCTTCCGCGCGCAGCCGGCAGGCATCGCAGCGACCGCAGGCGAGCCCTTCGGCATCGGCCTGGTAACAGGACACGGTGAGCGCGAAGTCGACACCGAGCCGCGCGCCCTCGCGGGCGATGTCGGCCTTGCTCATGCGCATCAGCGGCGCATGCACGCGGAAGGCGTGACCCTCGACGCCAGCCTTGGTGGCGAGATTGGCGAGGCGCTCGAAGGCGGCGATGAACTCCGGACGGCAGTCGGGATAGCCCGAGTAGTCGACCGCATTGACGCCGCAGAACAGATCGTCGGCCCCCAGCACCTCGGCCCAACCCAGCGCCACCGACAGCATGATGGTGTTGCGCGCCGGCACGTAGGTAACCGGAATGCCGCTGCCGGCCGTCTCGGGCACGGCGATATCGGCCGTCAGGGCCGAACCGCCGATCGAACGCAGATCGACATGCACGGTCTTGTGCGCGACCACACCGAGGTCGTGCGCCACGCGCGTGGCGGCGATCAATTCGGCTTCATGGCGCTGGCCGTAGGCAACGCTGAGCGCATGGCACTCGAAGCCCTGCTCACGGGCGATGGCCAAGGCAACGGCGGAATCCATGCCGCCGGAAACCAGGACTACGGCTCTTTTCATGTCGATCATTCCTTCGCGCGGCGACCTGCGCGCTTGCTCGCAAGCGATTCTAGCGAAGCCGCTCAGCGCCCTGGCTCGTCGCCCCAGAGCTGCTTGTGCAACTGCAGTTGGAAGCGCACCGGAAGGCGGTCGGCGATGATCCAGTCAGCCAGCTCGCGTGGCGTGACCTGGCTGAAGCTGGGCGAGAACAGCACCTCGCAGCGCGCCGCGAGTTCGTGCGTGACCAGCATGGCGCGCGCCCACTCGTAGTCGCCACGATCGCAGATGACGAACTTCAACTGGTCGTGCGGCGCAAGCAGGGCGATGTTCTCCCAGCGGTTGCGCTCCGATTCGCCGGAGGCCGGCGTCTTCAGGTCGACCACGCGCGAGACGCGCGCATCAACCTCGCTGATATCGAGCGCACCGGAGGTCTCCAACGAGACTTCGAAGCCGGCGTCACAAAGTTTCTGCAGCAAGGTGATGCAGCGCTTCTGCGCCAGCGGCTCGCCGCCGGTGACGCAGACATGGCGCACGCCGAAGCCGCGCACTTGCTCGACGATGGCGTCGATGTCGTGCCACTGCCCGCCATGGAAGGCGTAGGCGCTGTCGCAGTAATGGCAGCGCAGCGGGCAACCGGTCAGGCGTACGAACACCGTCGGCCAGCCGACCTGGCGCGCTTCACCCTGCAGCGACAGGAAGATTTCGGTCAGGCGCAGGCGCTCGGCGGCCGCGGTTTCCATCGGGCTCGCGGCCGCCTCAGCGGCCGTCGCGCAGCAGCGTGTGCAGGCGGGATTCGCCCTTGCTGGCGGCGTCGGTGCCCGGATATCGGGCGATCAGTTCGCGCAGGCCGGCCTCGGCAGCAGCCATCTGGCCAAGACCGATACGGCAGTAGGCAAGCTTGAGCATGGCGTCGGCTTCTTTGCGCGAGCCGGGAAACTGCGCCAACGTGGTCTCGAAGGCCTCGGCGGCGAGATCGTAATTCTGGGTGACGTAATAGCTTTCGCCCAGCCAGTACCAGGCATTGGGCACCAGCGGACTGTCGGCGTAGTCGCGGACGAAGGCCTGGAACTGGCGCGCGGCATCGGCAGCCTCGAAGCGCTGCACCAGGGTATCGAGGGCCTGGCTGTAGGCGGCTTCGGCGGCGACCGGGTCGCTCGGGGTCGTGGGTGTGGCGGGCGCATTGGCGACGCCAGCGACGATGCCTTCGCTGGCCGGTGCCGGCTCGGCCGTCGGTGCAGCAGGTGCGTCCGGCTCGATCGACGATGCGTCGGCCGTTGGCGCAGCACCGCCTTCGAGGCGCGCCAGTCGGCTGTCGAGATCGATGTACTGCTCGCGATTGCGCTGCTTGAGTTGCTCGTTGTCGTATTGCAGCTGCTCGATCTGGCTGCGCAGGGCCGCCACTTCGCTCTGCAACTGGGTCACGCGGTTGAGCAGATCGATATTCGCCTGTCCGGCGCCCTGCATCTGCTCGGCTTGATGCTGTTCGAGACGCGTCACGCGGTCGGCCAGGCTCGCGCGCTGACCAAAAGCCGGAGCGGCGGCCACGAGGGCCGCCGCTACGGTGACTACAGCAAGGCTGCGTCGTGCCGACATCGCTTACTTCGCGGTGTAGACGATGTCGACGCGGCGGTTCTTCTGCCAGCAGTCTTCGCTGGACTCGGTGCAGCTCGGACGCTCTTCGCCGTAGCTGACCACGGTCAGCTGGCCGGCGCTGGACTGCAGGGCGGCGTTGACCGCATTGCCGCGGCGCTCGCCGAGGCCCATGTTGTACTCGCGGCTGCCACGCTCGTCGGCGTTGCCTTCGAGGGTGATGCGGGCTTCCGGACGGTCACGCAGGTACTTGGCGTGGCAGGCCATGATGGCCTGGAACTCCGGCTTGACCAGGTCCATGTCGAAATCGAAGTAGACCGAACGCTGGCGCAGGCAGCTGTCGGTATCGAGATCGGACGGATCGTAGCGGCCGTCGTCGGTCGGCTGGGCAACGGCCGGCGGCGGGGTCTGGGCGGGCTCTTCGACCGGCTTGGTCTTCTTGGCGCAGGCGCCGAGGGCGACGACGACCGAAGCGGCGATCATCAGGCGGGTGGTGGCGTTCATCGGGGGAACCTCTTTTTTTATGGGGTGGTACGGGGTTGGGGTGAAGCCCGTCCTTGCTCATCTCTGCCGGAACGGCGACC
>DASUOA010000017.1:0-3441 GCA_036276895.1 Arenimonas sp.
CCATCGCCCTGATGGGGCCCACCGCCTCGGGCAAAACCGCGTTGGCGGTCGACTGGGCGCAGCGGCTGGATACGGAAGTGGTGAGCGTCGATTCGGCCCTGGTCTACCGTGGGCTCGATATCGGTGCGGCCAAGCCCGATGCCGCGACGCTGGCGCTGGCGCCGCATCGGCTGATCGATATCCGCGAGCCACACCAGACTTACTCGGCGGCCGAGTTCGCCCGCGATGCGCTGGTCGAGATGCAGGCGTTGGCGGCGCAAGGCCGCATCCCGCTGCTGGTCGGTGGCACCGGGTTGTACTTCCGCGCCCTGCTCGATGGTCTGTCGGACATGCCGGAGGCCGATCCTGCGTTGCGCGCTGTGATCGAAGCCGAAGCGCAGGCGAAAGGCTGGCTCGCACTGCATGACGAGCTGGCGGCGGTCGATCCGGCTGCCGCGCTGCGCATCTCGCGCAACGATCCGCAGCGCATCACCCGCGCGCTGGAAGTGTTTCGTCTCAGTGGCCGAGCGATCAGCGACTGGCAGCGGGCCAGCCAGCGCCGCCGCTTCCCGTTCCGCGTGCTGCGGCTTGCCTTGGCGCCGAGTGATCGCGCGGAACTGCATCGACGCATCGAGCTGCGCTTCGACCAGATGCTGGCTGACGGTTTTCTCGACGAAGTCCGGCGCCTGCGCGAGCGGCCCGAGCTGCAAGCGCATCCGCATCGCGACGAGCTGCCGGCCCTGCGTGCGGTCGGTTATCGCCAGGCCTGGGCGCATCTCGATGGCGAGTCGGACTTTGCAGCCTTTCGCGCCGCCGGCATCGCCGCGACGCGTCAGTTGGCAAAACGCCAGCTGACCTGGTTGCGCGGCGAGCTCGACCTGCGCTGGTTCGACCCGCAGCGGCAATGGGACGATCTGCAGCGCGCCCTGCAGGAATTCCTCACGCGCCCGGCTTGAAAGCAGGAGGCGGTGCTACCATGCCTGACCTTGGCGGCCACGGACCCTTTGGCCGCGCAACCCACCGACGTGGTGGGTGATAACAACTATCGGAGTCCACATGTCCAAAGGTCAGTCCCTCCAGGATCCGTTCCTGAACGCCTTGCGCCGCGAGCGCGTGCCGGTGTCGATCTTCCTGGTGAACGGCATCAAGCTGCAGGGCACCATCGAAAGCTTCGACCAGTTCGTGGTGCTGCTGCGCAACACCGTCAGCCAGATGGTCTACAAGCACGCGATCTCCACCGTGGTGCCGGCGCGCAACGTGCGTATCGGTCCCGCCGCGGATGACAGCGACGCCGAGGACGCCGCCGGCGCGTCCGATTGAGTGCGAGATTGAGTAGCGAAGACCGCAAGCCCGCCAAGGCCAGCAAGGCCGGTGGCCTGCTGTTCGACCGCGCCCGGCGCGGCGATCAGGCACTGCTGGTGCAACCCTACGGCCCGGGGCCGCAGGACGAGTCGCTGCTGGAAGAATTCGTTGAGTTGGCGCGTTCGGCCGGTGCCAACGTGCTGGCAACGCTGACCGCGCGTGTCGAAAAGCCCAACCCGGCTTTCTACATCGGTACCGGAAAGCTCGAAGAGCTGAAGGCGGCACGCGAGGCGACCGGCGCCGACCTGGTGCTGGTCAACCAGTCGTTGTCGCCGGCGCAGGAGCGCAACCTCGAACGCGAGCTGCGCTGCCGCGTGGTCGATCGCACCGGACTGATCCTCGACATCTTCGCGCTGCGCGCGGCTACCCACGAAGGCAAGCTGCAGGTCGAGCTGGCGCAGCTGCGCAATCGCGCGACGCGGCTGGTACGCGGCTGGACCCACCTCGAGCGCCAGCGTGGTGGTTCGATCGGCCTGCGTGGCCCGGGTGAAACCCAGCTCGAGTCCGACCGCCGCCTGCTGCAGAAGAAGATGGAGTCGCTGCAGAAACGCCTGGAAAAGGTCGAGGTGCAGCACACGCAGATGCGCCGTGCGCGCCTGCGCAATGCCATTCCCCGCGTCGCCCTGGTCGGCTACACCAATGCCGGCAAGTCGACGCTGTTCAATGCGCTGACCGGCGCCGGCGTGGTCGCCGAGGACAAGCTGTTCGCCACGCTCGATCCGACCGTGCGACGGATCGAGCTGCCCGGCAGTGGTGCCATCGTGATGTCCGACACCGTCGGCTTCGTGCGCGACCTGCCGCATGACCTGGTCGCCGCCTTCCGCTCGACGCTGTCCGAGGCCCGCGATGCCGACCTGCTGCTGCAGCTGGTCGATGCCGCCGACCCACTGCGCGACGAGCGCATCGTTCAGGTCGACGACGTGCTGGCCGACATCGGTGCCGCCGATATCCCGCAGATCCTGGTGTTCAACAAGATCGACCGCCTCGACGAGGCACAGCCGCGTCGCGACCAGCCGGCCGAAGGCCGCGAGCGGGTGTGGATCTCGGCGCAGGATGGCCGCGGCATCGACCTGCTGCTAGCGGCGCTGGCCGAGCGTTTCGTCGAGCGTCGCTGCGAGGGCGAGCTGCGCCTCGGGCCGGAGCAAGGCAGGCTGCGCGCGCAACTGTTTGAAGCCGGCGCGGTGCGCCGTGAGCGCGCCGATGAGGATGGCTGGCTGCTCGATCTGAGCCTGCCGCTGGCGCAGGCCGAGCGTCTTGCACATGAACCGGGCGGTCATGTTCTTCACCCGCTCTTGCTTGTGGCCCCCGGCGCCCCTACCTACAATCCCGACGATCGATAACCCGGCCTCCTTCGCCGACCCGCCCGATGGGCCACGGCGCGGTGAAGGATGCCTGACGGAGCAAGCATGGCCTGGAACCAGCCTGGAAGCGGAAACAAGGACCCCTGGAAGGGCAGGGACCCCGGTAATGAAGTCGAAGCCTTCCTGAACCGCCTCAAGGGCATGTTCGGTGGCAATGGCGGCGGACGCGGCGGCAATACCGCGCCTTTCAATCCGCTGCCGTGGCTGCTGGCGCTCGGCGCTGTGTGGGTGCTGTTCAACAGCTTCAAGCTGATGGACGAGCGTCAGCGTGGCGTGGTGCTGCGCTTCGGCGAGTTCAACCGAGTGATGACGCCGGGCCCGAACTTCAAATGGCCGTGGCCGATCGAGTCGGTGTTCGTGGTCGATGCCACCCAGGTGTTGTCGGTCAGCGACCAGGTCCGCGTGCTGACCAAGGACGAGAACATCGTCGACATCAAGTTCAATGCGCAGTACCGCCGCACCGATCCGCGCACTTTCCTGTTCGGCTCGCGTGAGCCGGAGCTGACCTTGCAGCAGGCTGCCGAAGCCGCGGTGCGTGAAGTGGTCGGCACCAGCACCATGGATACGGTGCTGTTCCAGCGTGCCGAGCTGGTGGTGCAGGCACGGCAGCGCTTGCAGGAGTCGCTGAACTTCTACAACACCGGCCTTGAGCTGACCGAGTTCAACCTGCCCGACGCGCGTCCGCCGGAAGAGGTCAAGCCGGCCTTCGACGAGGTCAACAGCGCCCAGCAGATCAAGG
>DASUOA010000018.1:0-10108 GCA_036276895.1 Arenimonas sp.
AGCATTGGCCGGAGCTGATGCAGGGGCGTGATGTGGTGTTGCGCATCGACCCGGGCTTTGGCCATGGGCACCACGAGAAGGTGCGTACCGGTGGTCGCGGCGCCAAGTTCGGTCTCGCCGCCGAAGCGGTGCCGGAGTTCCTGGCCGCCGCACGTGCGTCGAAGCTGCGCATCGTCGGCCTGCACGCGCATATCGGCAGCGGCATCCTCGACGCGCAGCACTGGCAGGCGGTGTACGCGCAGCTGGCGGCGCTGGCCGACAAGGTCGGCACGGTGTCCTTCATCGATGTCGGCGGTGGCCTGGGTGTGCCCTACGAGCCGCAGGCCGAGCCTTTCGATATCGCCGCCTACGCCGCGGCGCTGGCCGGGATCAAGGCGATGTACCCGCAATACGCGTTGTGGGTTGAGCCGGGCCGCTATCTCGTGGCCGAAGCCGGCGCCTTGCTGCTGTCGGTGACCCAGGTGATCGACAAGCAGGGCATGCGCCGCATCGGCGCCGATGCCGGTATGAACGCGCTGCTGCGGCCGGCGCTGTACGGCGCCTTCCACGAGATCGTCAATCTCTCGCGCCTCGATGAGGTGCCGGGCGAACCCGCCGATGTGGTCGGCCCGATCTGCGAGACCGGCGACGTGCTCGGCCGTCGCCGTCGCCTGCCGAATGCCACGCGCGAAGGTGACGTGCTGCTGGTCGCCACCGCCGGCGCCTACGGCAGCGTCATGGCCAACCGCTACAACCTGCGTGCGCTGCCGCCCGAGGATGTGCTCGATGACTGAATCCCTGTTCGACCGCAGCGCCGTGCGCGCTTTCCGTTTCGTGCGTTGCGTATTCGATGCCGGGAGCGGAGAGGCGCAGCTCGCCTACGCTTTTGATGATGGCGCGGAGATGGTGGAGGCGATCCGTTTTCCCGGTGCGCCGTTCGCACTCGACGGCGCCCGCGCCGCGGCGGTCGAGCAGGCACTGCGCCTGTTGCATCTGATTGCCGGCGTCAGCTATTACAAGGCGGCGGTGCCACCGGACATCCGCATCGACGGCTATGCCATCGATGCCGATACCGCTGCGCTGCTGACTTTGGTCTACGAAAACGGCCTCGGTGAGTTCGCCTACCGCAACGGGCTGTCGCTCCGCGGGAAGATCCGCTTTCCGGCGGAGGCCGATGCACCAGCGGCCGCGCCGGCACTCGGCCTGACGCACTCGGCGCTGGTCGCCATCGGTGGCGGCAAGGACTCGCTGGTCTCGATCGAAGCCCTGCGCGCGCTCGGTGTGGCGCAGACCGTCAGCTGGATCGGCAGTTCGCCCCTGATCCGCAGCTGCGCCGAGCGCACCGGACTTCCGCTGCTCAACATCGAGCGTAGGCTTTCGCCGATCCTGTTCGAACTGAACAAGGCCGGCGCGCTCAACGGCCACATCCCGGTCACGGCGGTGAATTCGGCGATCCTGGTGCTGGCGGCGTTGCTGCGCGGTGAGGACCAAGTGGTGTTCTCCAACGAACACTCGGCGAGCTACGGCAGCACCATCCCGGGCACCGGCGAGGTCAACCACCAGTGGTCCAAGGGCTGGGCCTTCGAGCAGGCCTTCGCCAAGCACGTGCGCACGCGCATCGCTGCCGACCTGCACTACTACTCGCTGCTGCGGCCCTGGTCGGAGCTGGCGGTGGCGCGACAGTTCGCGCGACTCGATCGCTACGACGCGCATTTCTCCAGCTGCAACCGTAATTTCCATCTGCTCGGCGACAAGCCGGCGCAGCGCTGGTGCGGCGTCTGCCCGAAGTGCCACTTCGTGTTCCTGGCGCTGGCACCGTTCATGCCCAAGCCGCGGCTGATGACGATTTTCGGGCGCAATCTGCTCGACGAGCCGCAGCTCGCCGGCGATTTCGATGCCTTGCTGGAGTACGGCAACCACAAGCCCTTCGAGTGCGTGGGCGAAGGCCGCGAGTCGCGTGCGGCGATGGCGCTGCTGGTGCAGAGCCCGGCCTGGCGTGAGGATGCGCTGGTCGAGCGCTTCGCGCGCGAGATCCTGCCGCAGCTCGATGCCGATGCGCTGGCGCTGGGTCCGCTGCTGCAGCCGCAATCGGGGCATGGCCTGCCCACCGCACTGGCCGAAGGTGTGTATGCGCATTTCCGCGCTTGACGGCCGTCGCGTCGCGATCTGGGGCTATGGCCGCGAAGGTCGCGCCGCCTACGCCGCCCTGCGTGCGCGGCTGCCACAACTGCCGCTGACGCTGTTCTGCAGCGCCGATGAAGCCGATGCGGTACGCGCGCTCGGCGATCCGCTGTTGACGGTGTGCAGCCAGGTCGATGCCGAGCAGCTCGCCGCGTTCGCGGTCGTGATCAAGTCGCCGGGTATCAGCCCATACGACTCGCCCGCGGCCGACGCGGCCTTGCGTGGCGTGCAGTTCACCAGCGGCACGGCCTTGTGGTTCGCCGAAGCCATGCGCGGACGCAAGTTGTGCATCACTGGCACCAAGGGCAAGAGCACCACCGCCGCGCTGGTCGCGCACCTGCTGCGTGCCGGCGGCGTGCGCAGCGCGCTGTGCGGCAACGTCGGGCTGCCGCTGCTGGAACTGCTCGATGTCGAGCCGGCGCCCGCGGTGTGGGCGATCGAACTGTCGAGCTACCAGACCACGCAGGCCGCTCAGCCCGATGTGGCGGTGGTGCTGAATTTGTATCCCGAGCACCTCGACTGGCATGGCAGCGAGGCGCGCTATTACGCCGACAAGCTGGCGCTGCTGACGCAGGGCCGGCCGCGGATCGCGGTGCTCAATGCCGCCGATACCCGGCTGCGTGCGCTTGAGCTGCCCGCCGGCACGCAGGTCGTGTGGTTCAACGATGCCAGTGGCTGGCATCTGCGCGAGCACTGGCTGCACCGCGGCGAGCAGCGGGTGCTCGATGCCCGCGCGCTACCGCTGCCGGGGCAGCACAATCGCGTCAATCTCTGCGCCGCCTTGGCCGCGATCGAAGCGCTGGGCTTCGATGCCGTGCCGCTGGCGGGCGCGGCGATGCATTTTTCCGGCCTGCCGCATCGGCTGCAGACGCTGGGGCGACGCGACGGTATCGAAGCGGTCAACGACTCGATCGCCACCACCCCGCATGCCACGCTGGCGGCGCTCGACTGCTTTACCGGTCGCCGCATCGCGCTGATCGTCGGCGGCTTCGACCGCGGCCTCGACTGGGGCGTGTTCGTCGAACGCATGGCCCGCGATGCGCCGGCGCTGGCAGTGATCACCCTGGGCCAGAACGGCCCGCGAATCGCCGAGCGGCTGCGTCCGCTGGCCGAGGCCGGACGCTTCCAGCTGAGCGAAGCCGGCGAGATGGAGGAGGCGGTCCGCATCGCCCGCGCGGCGCTCGGCGGCGAAGGCGTGCTGCTGCTGTCGCCCGGCGCGCCGAGCTTTCCGCGCTACCGCGACTACACCGAGCGCGGACGGCACTTCGCCAAGGCCTGCGGCTACGACCCGGAGGCGATCAGCGCCATCGCCGGGCTCGGCATCGCCTGATTTACGCGGCGTGCGCGCGTACACTGCGCGCAGCCCCATCGGAGGTTCGCCCATGCGTCGTCTGTTTGCACTTTCGCTGCTGTGTTTTTCCGCATCCGTGTTCGCCGCCCCGGTCGCCAAGCCGGTGAGCTGGGAAGAGGGCGGCACCAACTTCGACGGCCAGCTCGTCTATGACGATGCCAGCGACGCCAAGCGTCCCGGGTTGCTGATGGTGCCGAACTGGTACGGCGTCAACGAGCACTCCATCGAGAAAGCCAAGACGCTGGCCGGCAGCGACTACGTGATCCTGCTGGTCGATATGTACGGCCGCGGCCTGCGTCCGGCCAACCCGCAGGAGGCCGGGCAAGCGGCGGGCGCCGTGTACGCCGATCCCGTGGCGCTGCGCGCGCGCATCAACAAGGCACTGACAGTGCTGCAGGGCAGCGCCGACAAGGCGCCGCTCGATACCGGCAACATCGGCGGCATAGGCTTCTGCTTTGGCGGTGCGATGGTGCTGGAGCTTGCGCGCAGCGGCGCCGACATCAAAGGCGTCGCCAGTTTCCACGGCAATCTCGGCACGCGTCAGCCGGCCACGCCGGACAGCGTCAAGGCCGCGGTGCTGGTGATGAATGGCGCCGACGATACCTTCGTCTCCGCCGAGCAGATCGCCGGTTTCCAGAAGGAAATGACCGACGCCAAAGCCGATTGGCAGTTCGTCAACTACTCCGGCGCCGTGCACTGCTTTGCCGAGCCGGATGAAGACGGCAGCGTCATCGGTGGCTGCAAGTACCACGAGCCCAGCTATCGCCGTTCCGTGGCGCTGATGCGCAGCTTCTTCGCCGAGCGTTTCGCCCAGTAAGCGGGGGAGGGGTCAGAGTGCACTTTCGCAAGCGAAAGTGCACTCTGACCCCGGGGCGACGGATAATTGCGGCTTCGCATTCCGGAGCCCGCCATGTCCGCCACTCCCCGCAAGGATCCCTCCCGCCTCATCCGCGCCCCGCGCGGCAACCAGCTCAGCTGCAAAAGCTGGCTGTCCGAGGCCGCCTACCGGATGCTGCAGAACAACCTCGACCCCGAGGTGGCGGAGAACCCGACCGAGCTCGTCGTCTATGGCGGCATCGGTCGCGCTGCGCGTGACTGGGCCTGCTATGACGCCATCCTCAAGGCGCTGCGCGAGCTGGGCGACAACGAGACCCTGCTGATCCAGTCGGGCAAGCCGGTCGGCGTATTCCCGACCCATCCCGACGCACCGCGGGTGCTGCTGGCCAATTCCAACCTGGTGCCGCACTGGGCGACCTGGGAGAAATTCCACGAGCTCGATGCCAAGGGCCTGATGATGTACGGGCAGATGACCGCCGGCAGCTGGATCTACATCGGCTCGCAGGGCATCGTCCAGGGCACTTACGAAACCTTTGTCGAGATGGGCCGCCAGCACTACGGTGGCGACCTCACCGGGCGTTGGATCCTCACCGCCGGCCTCGGCGGCATGGGCGGCGCGCAACCACTGGCGGCCTCCCTGGCCGGCGCCTGCTCGCTCAATATCGAATGCCAGCAGAGCCGCATCGACATGCGCCTGCGCACCCGCTACGTCGACGAGCAGGCGACCGATCTCGACGATGCGCTGGCGCGGATCGAGAAGTACTGCGCCGCCGGCCAGGCCAAGTCGATCGCGCTGCTGGGCAATGCCGCCGAGATCCTGCCCGAGCTGGTGCGCCGCGGCGTGCGCCCGGATGCGGTCACCGACCAGACCTCGGCGCACGACCCGCTGCACGGCTACCTGCCGGCTGGCTGGACGCTGGAGGAGTGGTTCTCCGAGCAGAAGCACAATCCGCAGAAGGTGATCGACGCCGCCAAGCATTCGATGCGTACGCATGTCGAGGCGATGCTGAACTTCGAGGACATGGGCGTGCCCACCTTTGACTACGGCAACAACATCCGGCAGATGGCCTTCGATGTCGGCTGCACGGATGCATTCGATTTCCCGGGCTTCGTGCCGGCCTATGTGCGGCCGCTGTTCTGCCGTGGCATCGGTCCGTTCCGCTGGGTGGCGCTGTCGGGCGATCCCGAGGACATCTACAAGACCGACGCCAAGGTCAAAGAGCTGATCCCCGACAACCCGCACCTGCACCGTTGGCTGGACATGGCGCGCGAGCGCATCAGCTTCCAGGGCCTGCCGGCGCGCATCTGCTGGGTCGGCCTGGGTGATCGCCATCGCCTGGCGCTCGCCTTCAACGAGATGGTGCGCACCGGCGAAGTCAGCGCGCCGATCGTCATTGGCCGCGATCACCTCGACAGCGGCAGCGTGTCCTCGCCCAACCGCGAGACCGAAGCGATGATGGACGGCAGCGATGCCGTCTCCGACTGGCCGCTGCTCAATGCGATGCTCAATGTCGCTGGCGGCGCGACCTGGGTGTCGTTGCACCACGGCGGCGGCGTCGGCATGGGTTACTCGCAGCACAGCGGCGTCGTCATCGTCTGCGACGGCAGCGAGGCGGCCGACCAGCGCCTCGCCCGTGTGCTGTGGAACGACCCCGGCACCGGCGTGATGCGTCATGCCGATGCCGGCTACGAGATCGCCAAGGCCTGTGCGAAGGAGCAGGGACTGAAGCTGCCGATGCTGTGAACGCGGCGCAGCAAGTGAGTCGCGCCAGCTGCTGACGTCGACCGCGGCGAGTGGTACAACGCAGGGACACCCGACCGGGTGTCCCGGGCCCTCAGGCCCGAAGCGTTCAAGCAGTGCGCAGCCGGGAGTCGGGGATGACCAGGGCAGTCGCAGGCAGATGGGTATGCAGTGCGTTGAGCCTGGCCCTGGCCTGGCCGCTGGCGGCCGTTGCGCAGTCGGAAGACGACCTGCTGTCGATGCCGCTGGAGAGCCTGCTGCAGGTGGTGGTCTCAGCCAGTTCGCGTGAGCAGACACTGCGCGAGGCACCCGCGACCCTGGTGGTGGTGACGTCGAAGCAGATCGCCGAGCGCGGTTACCAGACGCTGGAAGATGCGCTTCGCGATCTGCCGGGGATGGACCTGGTGCACGTCGGCGGCGCATTCCCGACCATCATCGCTCCGCGTGGCGCCTGGGGCGACGAGAACCGGCGCATCCTGTTGTTGATCGATGGCGTGGTCGAAAACAGCCTGAACGGCGCCTTCGAACTCGGCGGCCCGGCCTACAGCCTGTTCGGTGTCGAGCGCGTCGAGGTGTTGTATGGGCCGGCGTCGGCGCTGTACGGCGCCAATGCGTTCAGCGGCATCATCAACCTGATCACGCGCAAGCCCGGTGAAGCGCGCGAGAGTCGTTACCGGCGGATGCTGGGCAGCGATGCCTCGATTCGCGACGATCTCTACCATGCCACGCCGTTGGGCGAGCGCTGGTCGATGAGTCTGGCGGCAACGCGCTTTCGCAGTGATGGCGCGCAACTCGACACGGTGATCCCCGGTTACGCCGACAGTTATGTCGACGGTGCCCTGGGTTGGAATCTGCGTCTGCACCGTGGTGGCGCCAACAGCGACACCGTGCTCGGTGTGCATGGCAGCGACACGCCGATGGGCAACGGCCAGTTCGGCAACACGCCGACCGAGTTCCTCGGCCTGCCGCCGCGCTCGCCGGAGAACCCGGGCAGCGGTGGCTTCTACCACGCGCGCCTTGGCGACGCGCCACCGGGGCTGTGGCATCCCTACACCCGCAATGCCTTCATCGAGCACAGCCAGCGCTGGAGCGAGCGCTGGTCGGCTCGACTGCGCTTGAGCCATCGCCGCAACGGCCTGCGCGACGACAGTCATTCCTATTCGGTCAACGCGACGCGCACGGCGCTGACGCGTTTCCACGGTGCCTATGATTCCGATCGCTCCGGCATCGAGCTGCAGGCGGGCTGGACGCCCGACGCGCGCAACGAGCTCACCGTCGGCCTGCAGCATTTCGAGAACGATCTCGAGCGCGGCTATCGCACTGTGGTGTTCGATCCGACCGTGATCGTGGTCGATGGCATCCCGCTGACCAATGTGCACGCACGGTACAACCCGCGTGATGCGCTGCGCACCCGCGATTCCGGCCTGTTCGCCGAGTACCAGCGTCGCACCGGGCTGTGGGGCGATACGGTGTTCACGCTGGGTGCTCGCTACGACCGCAACAGCGTGTACGGCAGTTCGTTCAATCCGCGCCTTGGCGTGGTGCTGCACCCGGGTGAAGCGTGGACGGCGAAGCTGCTCTACGGCAGCGCCTACCGCGCGCCGACACCGTTCGAGCTATTCAGCAGCTCGCCGGTGCGCTTGCCCAATCCCGACCTGCAGCCCGAGCGGATGCGCGCGCTGGAGCTGTCGTTGGCCCACGCGGGCGCGCGCAGCCTGTCGCAGCTGGTGCTGTTCCACAACCGGCTCAGCGACGTGATTGTCGAAGGCGTACCGGTGGGCGGCGGACGGACCCAGATCCAGAATGCCGCGCAGGCCGAAGTGCAGGGTGTGACCGGCAGTTGGGAGTACCGCGCCGGCGAGCATCTGCAGCTGTATGCGAACGCCACCTGGCAGGATGCGCACCAGCGCGATGCGCTGGGCGAGGCCGACCTCGCCAATGTCGCGCGCTTCAAGAGCAATGCCGGACTGCAGTGGCGCTGGCCGCGGTTCGGGCAGCTGCACCTCGGGCTGCGTCATGTCGGATCGCGCAGTACCGTGCGCAGCAATCCCTTGCCCGCGGTGCCGGGTTACACCGTGGCCGATGCCAACTTCAGTTCGCAGCCGCTTTGGCATGAGCGGCTGGTGATGAGTATCGGTTTGCGAAATCTGGCCGACAGGCAATGGCATGACCCGGGCGTGCGTCGGGCGGACGGAACCACCTTCGCGCCGACGCTGGAACAGCCGGGGCGCAGTTTCTGGCTGGGGCTGGAATTGCGCCTGTGATGCCGGCAGGCTGCTAGGCATGCTCTGGGAAACCCTGTCCGCCGCCCGCGACCTCGGACGCCTGCACGACGTCGCCTCAGTGCTGATGCGCTACGGCTTCGGCGACATGCTGCGGCGCATGGGCATGCTTGGCGCGCTGGAGAAGGCGGGAAGAGTGGTGTCGCTTGGCCAGCTCGAAGAGCTGGTGCGGCTGCCGCCGCCCGAGCGCGTGCGCCGCGCGATGGAAGAGCTGGGGCCGTGCTTCGTCAAGCTGGGACAGATCCTTGCCACCCGCGTCGACCTGTTTACGCCGGACTGGATCAGCGAGTTCGAGAAGCTGCAGAACCAGGTGCCGGCGGTGCCGTTCGATCAGATCCGCGCGCGCATCGCCGAGGCGCTGGCGGCCGACCCCGATAGCGTCTTTGCCGAGCTTGATCCAACGCCACTGGCGGCAGCGTCGATCGCGCAGGTGCATCGCGCGCGGCTGCAGGATGGTCGCGCGGTGGTGGTGAAGGTGCGTCGCCCCGGGCTGCGGCCGATGGTCGAGGCGGACATGCGCTTGTTGCAGCGACTGGCGGCTATCGTCGAGAAGGAGTCGCCGGACCTGCGCCGCTACCAGCCGGTGGCACTGGTGCGGCAGCTGCAGCTCAGCCTGCACCGCGAGCTCGATCTCGCCGCCGAGTGCCGCCACGCCGAGCGCATCGCCAATGACCTGGCGGAGTTTCCGGAGATCCTCGTGCCGGCTGTGCACTGGCGTTACACCAGCGAGCGCATGAATGTGCAGGACTTCGTCGACGGCATTCCGCTGACCGACAGCGAGCGCCTGCGTGATGCCGGCTGCGACACCAAAGCGATCGCGCGGCTCGGCGCGCAGGCGGTGCTGCGGATGATGTTCGAGCACGGTTTCTTCCACGCCGATCCGCATGCAGGCAACGTGTTCTGGCTGCCCGGTGATCGACTGGCATTGATCGACTTCGGCATGGTCGGGCGATTGTCCGAGCGTCGCCGCGCGCAGCTGGTCGATCTGCTGCAGGCCTTGGTCACCCACGATGCCGAGGACGCCGTCGCGGTGCTGCTCGATTGGGCCGAAGACGGCGATGTCGATACTGCGCAGCTGGCCGAGGCGGTCGATGCCTTCATCGACAGTTTCCGTGGTGTGCCGCTGGGGCAGTTGCAGCTCGGAAGGATGCTGGCCGAAGTGGTGGCGCTGGTGCGCGAGCACCACCTGGTGCTGCCGGCCGATCTGGCGCTGGTGATCAAGGTATTCGTGACGCTCGAAGGCATGGGTCGGCGCTTCGACCCGGACTTCGACATGGCCAGCGAAGCCCGGCCTTTCCTGCGTCGCGCGTTGCTGTCGCGTTACGCGCCGCGATCGGTGGCGCGGCGAGGCTGGCGCGCCGCCGGCGACATGGTCGCGCTGCTGTCGTCGATGCCGCGCGAGTTCCGACAGCTGCTGCAGACCGCGCGGCGCGGGCGCTTCCACCTCGAAGTCGAAGTCGAACGGCTCAAGCGCTTTGGCGAGCAGGTCGAGCACTCGACCAACCGCATCGTCGTCGGCATCGTCACCGCAGCGCTGATCATCGGCTCATCGATCGTGATGACCGTGCCCGGCGGTCCCACCGCCTTCGGGCTGCCGCTGTTCGGGCTGCTGGGCTTTGTCGGTGCGGCCATCGGAGGCGTGTGGTTGTTGTATTCGATCTGGCGCAGTGGTGGTGGGCGCTAGCCAAGCGGGCGCGGGTAGCCGCGCAGCCGCAGCCCAAGCGGCCGCTGTCTGAG
>DASUOA010000019.1:0-6163 GCA_036276895.1 Arenimonas sp.
CAGTCGATGTTCTATACCAACCTTGCCGGCGAGGCGATGGCGGAAAATCGATACCGCGAGGCCTTCTGGTTGCTCAAGGCGGCACTCGAGCAGGACCCCGCCCATGTCGGCGCGCTGAACTCACTGGCCGTGCTGCATCGACGGACCGGCAACGAAGCGACGGCAGAAGCGATCTATCGGCACGCGCTTGATCGCTACGGCGACACGCCGAATCTGCTCAGCAATTACCGCGCCCTGCTGCTCATGCAGGGACGCGAGGCCGAAGTAGCCGACCTTGATCGGCGTCTGGCGCTGCTGCCGATTCGCAACCCATTCGATCTCGTCGAGCTGGGCAACTACGCCTATTTTCAGGGTCGCCACCAGGAAGCCTTGGACTTCTACGAGCAAGCACAAGCCGAGGCCCCGTACCTGCATGAGGTCTACTGGCGCCAGGCCGTGGTCTACCACTCGCTGGGCAAGCTGGAACGAGCGGAGAAACTGCTGATGACGGCCGCAACCACGGCGGCCCGGACCAGCGACAAACGTCTCTACCAAGCCAAAGCGTTGTCGCTGCAGGGGCACGCCGAACACTGCAGCCACGGCAAGCACTCTGCAGCTGGGCCGAACGTGATGCCTGGACCCGCGCCGCTTCGCTGCGGAAGGACTAGAGTGGGGCACCGGCTGGCCATTCCGCGCCACCGGGCCGTATCGAGGCCATCCTGGACATCGATCCCTACATCGTCTTCCTGCTCGGCCTGGGCGCACTGATCCTGCTGGTGTCGTGGGCGCCGGTCGGGCTCAAGCGCGTGCCGATGTCCTTGGCCATCCTTTGCGTCGGGCTGGGCGCGGGCCTGTTCGGCGCCGGGCTGCTCGACTTCCGGCCGGATCCGCGTACCTGGGACACCGTCACCGAGCGGCTGGTCGAGCTGGTGGTGATCGTCAGCCTGATGGGCGCCGGCCTTAAGCTCGATCGTCCGCTGGGCTGGCGTGCCTGGTCATCGACCTGGCGCCTGCTCGGCATCGCGATGCCACTGACGATCCTGGCGACGCTGGCGCTGGGGGTGCTGGGCCTGGGCTTCAGCGTGGCGATGGCGCTGCTGCTGGCGGCAGCGATCGCGCCGACCGACCCGGTGCTGGCCTCGGACGTGCAGGTCGGCCCACCGCGCAGCGGCGACGAGGATGAGGTGCGGTTCGGCTTGACCTCCGAAGCCGGGCTGAATGACGCCCTCGCCTTTCCCTTCGTGCACCTGGCCATCCTCGCGGCAGCGGGCGGGCTGGGCTCGATCGCCGCGCTCGGCGAGTGGTTCGCCATCGATGTGCTGTGGAAGCTGCTGGCCGGGGCCGGTATGGGCTATCTGGTCGGGCGCGGCTTCGGCTTCCTGATTTTCTACAGCGGCAAGCTCGGCCTGTCGCGCGTCGGCGACGGGCTGGTCGCGCTGGCGGCGACGTTCATCACCTACGCCCTGACCGAGCTGCTGCAGGGCTACGGATTTCTCGCGGTGTTCGTCTGCGGCCTGAGCATCCGCGACTGGGAGCGCAACCACGAGTTCCACCACGAGCTGCACCAGTTCAGCGAACTGGTCGAGCGGCTGCTGATGATGCTGGTGCTGGTGTTGTTCGGCGGAGCGCTGGCGCAGGGGCTGTTGTCGTCGCTGGGCTGGCTCGACATGGCGATCGGGCTGACGCTGCTGCTGGTGGTGCGGCCGCTGGCCGGCCTGCTGGCGATGCTCGGCTCGGCGCAGCCCTGGCGCGAGCGCGCTCTGCTGTCCTTCCTCGGCATCCGCGGCGTCGGCACGATCTACTACATCGCCTACGGCATCAACCACGGCGAATTCGGCGACAGCGAACGCCTGTGGGGGATGGTCGGCTTCATCATCGCCGCATCGATCCTGATCCATGGCATCAGCGCCACGCCATTGCTGCTCCGCATGCGGCCGTCCCGGCCGGCGCCACCCGCCCCTCCGACACAGACGCCCTAGGGCGCCTGTGTCGTGCAAGCGGTCGCGATGCACAAGCCACTCACACCGTCATCGGATTCGCCTTTTCCGCATCCAGCTTGTACTGCGTGATCGCGCGCGCGACATCCTTGGCGTTCATCGTTCCCTCCGCCGCCAACGCCGCGATCGCGGCGTGGGCGATGTGGTAGCGGTCGACTTCGAAGAAGCGGCGCAGGTTGGCGCGGGTGTCGGAGCGGCCGAAGCCGTCGGTGCCGAGCACGCTGTAGCGCATCGGCACGAACGGGCGGATCTGCTCGGCAAACGCACGCACGTAGTCGGTGGCGGCGATCGCCGGACCCTGCCGCCCTTGCAGGCACTGCGTCACATGCGCGATGCGCGGCTTGGACTCGGGGTGGAAGCGGTTCCAGCGCTCGACGTCGAAACCGTCGCGCGAGAGTTCGGTGAAGCTCGGGCAGCTCCAGATGTCCGCCTTGACGCCGAAATCCCGGTCCAGCAGTTCGGCAGCAAAGATCACCTCGCGCAGGATGGTGCCGGAGCCGAGCAGCTGCACGCGCGGCTCGCCCTTCTTGGCCTTGCCGGCATCCGTCAGCAGGTACATGCCCTTGATGATGCCGTCGGCCGCGCCGTCGGGCATTTCCGGATGGACGTAGTTCTCGTTCATCAAGGTCAGGTAGTAGTACTCGTCGGCCTGCTCGTCGAGCATGCGGCGCATGCCGTGCTGCAGGATCACCGCGACTTCGAAACCGAAGGTCGGGTCGTAGCTGCGGCAGTTCGGAATCGCGCCGGCCAGCAAGTGAGAGTGACCGTCCTCGTGCTGCAGACCTTCGCCGTTGAGCGTGGTGCGGCCGGCGGTGGCGCCGAGCAGGAAGCCGCGCGAACGCATGTCGGCCGCCTGCCACGCGGAGTCGCCGATGCGCTGGAAGCCGAACATCGAGTAGTAGATGTAGAACGGCAGCATCGGCTGGTCGTTGGTCGAGTAGCTGGTCGCCGCCGCCATCCACGACGAGAACGCGCCGCACTCGGTGATGCCTTCCTCCAGCACCTGGCCCGCCGCGTCCTCGCGGTAGTACATCAGCTGGTCGGCATCGACCGGTTTGTACTTCTGGCCTTCCGGCGCATAGATGCCGATCTGCCGGAACAGACCTTCCATACCAAACGTGCGCGCCTCGTCGGCGACGATCGGCACGCAGCGCGGGCCGACCTGCTTGTCGCGCAGGATGATGTTGAGCGCCTGCACGAAGCTCATGGTGGTCGAGATCTCGCGCTCGCCGCTGGATTTGAGCAGGCGCTCGAACACTTCGAGTTTGGGCGCTTCGAGCGCGACCGAGGTCTTCGGCCGGCGCTGCGGCAGGAAGCCACCGAGCGCAGCGCGGCGCTCCTTCAGGTACTGCACTTCGGGCGAATTCTCGCCCGGATGGTAGAACGGCACCTCGGCCAGCTTGTCGTCGCTGATCGGGATCTGGAAGCGGTCGCGGAATGCGCGCACCGCCTCGTCGTCAAGCTTCTTGGTCTGGTGCGTCGGGTTCAGCGATTCGCCCCAGCTGCCCATGCCGTAGCCCTTGACCGTCTTGGCCAGGATCACCGTCGGCTGGCCGACGTGCTGCGACGCGGCGTGATAGGCAGCATAGACCTTGTGCGGGTCATGACCACCGCGATTGAGGCGCGAGATGTCCTGGTCGCTGAGGTTGGACACCATCTGCAGCGTCTGTGGATGCTTGCCGAAGAAATGCTCGCGGGTGTAAGCGCCGCCGAAGGCCTTGCAGTTCTGGTACTCGCCGTCGACGGTTTCCATCATCAGCTTCTTCAGCGTGCCGTCGCTGTCGCGCGCCAGCAGCGGATCCCAGTAGCTGCCCCAGACCAGCTTGATCGCATTCCAGCCGGCGCCGCGGAAGCTGCCTTCGAGATCCTGGATCACCTTGCCGTTGCCGCGCACCGGGCCGTCGAGGCGCTGCAGGTTGCAGTTGATGACGAACACCAGATTGTCGAGGCCTTCGCGCCCGGCCAGCGCGATCGCGCCCAGGCTTTCGGGCTCGTCGGTCTCGCCGTCGCCGATGAAGCACCAGACCTTGCGGTCGGACTTCGGCATCAGCCCGCGCGCTTCCATGTACTTGAAGAAACGCGCCTGGTAGATGGCGGCGATCGGACCGAGGCCCATCGACACCGTCGGCGTCTGCCAGAACTCCGGCATCAGCCACGGATGCGGATAGCTGGCGATGCCCTGGCCGTCGACTTCCATGCGGAAATGGTCGAGCTGGCTTTCGCTCAGGCGCCCTTCGAGGAAGGCGCGCGCATAGATGCCCGGCGAGGAATGGCCCTGGATATAGAGCAGGTCGCCGGGATGATCGGCGCTCGGCGCGCGCCAGAAATGGTTGAAGCCGACGTCGTAGAGCGTGGCGCTGGAGGCGAAAGTGGCGATGTGGCCACCGAGGTCGCCGGGCTTGCGGTTGGCACGCACTACCATCGCCATCGCGTTCCAGCGCAGGATGCAGCGGATGCGCCATTCCAGTGCCGCATCGCCGGGGCTCTTGGCTTCGAGGTGCGGCGCGATGGTGTTGATGTACTGCGTGGTTGGCTGGAACGGCAGCACCGAGCCGGCGCGGCGGGTCACCTCGACCATGCGCTCGAGCAGGTGTTGTGCGCGCACCGGGCCGTCGGCATCGAGCACCGCCTTTATCGACTCCATCCACTCGCGGGTTTCAGTGGGATCGATGTCGTTCTCGAGCACGTCGTTGAGCCAGTTCATTGCAATCTCCGATTGATTCCGTTCAATAGCCGCGGGCGGCGCGGATCTGCGCATCGACCGCGGCGATCGCGGTCATGTTGACGACGCGGCGCACCGTCGCCGAAGGCGTCAGCACGTGCGCCGAGGCACCGAGACCCATCAGGATCGGGCCGACGCCGACGCCGTCGGTCATGTGCCGCACCAGGTTGTAGGACGCGTTGGCGGCATCGAGATTGGCGAAGGCCAGCAGGTTGGCGCTGCCGCTGAGTTGCGAGTGCGGGAAGATGCGCTCGCGGGTTTCCTCGTTGAGCGCGACGTCGGCATGCATCTCGCCTTCGACTTCCATCTTCGGCGCGCGCTCGCGCACGATCGCCAGGGCCTCGCGCATCTTGCGCGCGCTCGGCGTGTCCGAGCTGCCGAAGTTGGAATAGCTGACCAGCGCCGCCTTCGGCGTGAAGCCGAACAGCTTGAGGCGAAAGCCGGCCTGGATCACCGACTCGGCGATCTGCGCCGCACTCGGGTCTGCCTGCACGTGGGTGTCGACGAAAAAGGTCACGCCCTTGTCGTTGAGCACCGCGCTCATCGCCGACAGGCCATGCACGCCGGGCTCGACGCCGAGGATCTCGCGCACGTACTTGAGCTTGCGGATGTAGCGGCCGACGGTGCCGCAGAGCATCGCATCGGCCTCGCCACGGCGCACCATCAGGGCCGCGATCACGGTGTCGCGCGAGCGCACTACCGCTTTGGCCGCGGCCGGGGTGATGCCCTTGCGCTGCATGATCTGGTGGTAGAGCTGCCAGTACTCGTTGAAGCGCGGGTCATCCGAAATGTTGGTGATCTCGACATCGACGCCGGGCTTGAGGCGCAGGCCGAGGCGCTGGATGCGGCGCTCGATCACCGACGGCCGGCCGACCAGGATCGGGAAAGCCAGGCCCTCGTCGACCACGGTTTGCACCGCGCGCAGTACTGTCTCCTCCTCACCCTCAGCGTAGACCACGCGCTTCTTTTCACTGCGCGCGCGATCGAACACCGGCTTCATCATCAAGCCGGTTCGGAACACCCACTGGCTGAGGTTGTCGGCGTAAGCGTCGAGGTCTTCGATCGGTCGGGTGGCGATGCCGGACGCCATCGCCGCCTTCGCCACCGCCGGCGCCAGCATCACCAGCAGGCGCGGGTCGAACGGGCGCGGGATCAGGTAGTCCGGGCCGAAGCAGGGGATGTCGTCGCCGTAGGCGGCGGCGAGGTCGCCGGCCTCCATCCGCGCCAGCTGCGCGATCGCGCGCACGCAGGCCTGCTTCATCGCCTCGTCGATCTCGCGCGCACCCACGTCCAGCGCGCCGCGGAAGATGTACGGGAAGCAGAGCGCGTTGTTGACCTGGTTCGGGTAGTCGCTGCGGCCGGTGGCCATGATGACGTCGGGCCGGGCGGCGAGCGCCTCCTCGTAGCCGATCTCGGGCGTCGGGTTGGCCATCGCGAAGACGATCGGATCGGGCGCCATGACCCG
>DASUOA010000020.1:0-16676 GCA_036276895.1 Arenimonas sp.
GCGTTGGTCTGCCTGCTGCTCGCGGCCTGCGCCAGCGCGCCCAAACCATCGCAGACCCGGCAGGATGAGGCGCAGGCCGTGCGCGGCGATGCGCCCGAAGCGGCGGCCGATGCGGTGTCCAGTCTTCCCTCGGCCTGCCTGCAGGTGCGCGAGCATCGCGACGAGGACTACACCCCGGGTGGCCTGTATGCACCCGCCGTGCGCGACAGCGCACCGGACACGCCGCTCGACATCAGCGGCCTGCCCGAGCCGGAACCGCGCGACGAGCCGCCGTCGGCCTATGGCAACCGCAGTCCCTACACGGTGCTGGGCAAGCGCTACCACGTGCGCGACAGCGCCCGCGGCTATCGTGAGCGCGGCGTCGCTTCGTGGTACGGACAGAAATTCCACGGCCGGCTGACTTCCAGCCGCGAGCCCTACGACATGTGCAGCTTCAGCGCCGCGCACAAGACCCTGCCACTGCCGAGTTATGTGCGTGTCACCAACCTCGACAACGGCCGCAGCGCGGTGGTGCGGGTCAATGATCGCGGGCCGTTCCACGATGGACGCATCATCGATCTGAGTTACGCGGCGGCGATCAAGCTCGGCGTCGATCGCACCGGCACCGCGCGGGTCGAGGTCGAAGCGCTGGCCGGACTGGCGAGCGCGGGCGAGCGGCCGACGCCGGTCGTGCGAGCCGAGAACGTGCGACCTGCCGCGGAGCCGCGCCGCGTGGTGCAGGTCGGCAGCTACGGTGATCGCGCCAACGCGCGCGCCGCGCGTGACCGCCTGCGCGCGGCCGGCATCGATGATGTCGACATGCAGGCGGTCGAAGTCGATGGCCGCACCCTGTGGCGTGTCCGCATCGGACCCCTGGCGGCCGGAACCGCGCTGGCGCTGGTCGAGCGGGTGCGTGCGCTGGGCTTTCCCGGCCCGCGAGTGTTCAGCGACTAGGGTCTAGCATGGCCCTTCTTTGCGGTCGCCGCGCTGCGACCGTCGAATCCCGTTTGCTATCCGGAGTGTGTTTGCAATGAGAGTGTTCCCATCGCTGCTTGCGGCCTGTGCTTTGCTGGCATTGACGTCCGTGTCCGCCCAGACCCCGCAGCCGCAGCCGCAGGCGCTGCCAACCGCCACTGCCGCGCCGATGCCGGTCGCGGTTCCGGAAGCGCCGCGTCCGCAAGGCAAGGCCTGGATCCTGATCGACCACGCCAGCGGCGACGTGCTGGCCGGCGACAACATCGACCAGCCGCTGCCGCCGGCAAGCATCACCAAGGTCATGACGTCCTACGTCGTCGCCGCCGAGATCGCCGCCGGTCGCGTCGACCCCAAGGCGATGCTGCGCGTCAGCGAGAACGCCTGGCGCAGTGGCGGTGCCGGTACCGATGGCAGCTACAGCGCGTTGGCGATCGGCTCCGAGGTGGCGCTCGAAGACGTCCTGCACGGCATGGTGATCCAGTCCGGCAACGATGCGGCGATCGTGCTCGCCGAGCACATTGCCGGCAGCGAATCGGCGTTTGCCGAACTGATGAACCAGTACGCGCAGCGCCTCGGCATGCGCAACTCGCGCTTCGTCAACGCCCACGGCCTGACCGCCGAAGGCCACCACATGAGCGCGCGCGATATCGCCATCCTGTCCAGTGCGCTGATCCGCGACTTCCCCGAGCACTACGCGCTGTACAAGCTGAAGGAGTACACCTACAACGGCATCCAGCAGTGGAACCGCAACGGCCTGTTGTGGAAGGACGCCAGCGTCGACGGTCTCAAGACCGGCCACACCGCTGCGGCCGGCTACTGCCTCGCCGCTTCGGCGCAGCGCGGCGAGCAGCGGCTGATCTCGGTGGTGCTCGGCATCGATACCAACAATCGAAGCGAAGGTTTCCGTGCCCGTGAGGAAGGCAACCAGGCGCTGTTGGAATGGGGCTTCCGCCACTTCGAAACGCACAAGCTTTATGACGCCGGTGTCGCCGTGGCCGAGCCGAAGCTGTGGCGCGGCGAAGCCGAAACGCTGGCACTCGGACTGGCCGAGCCGCTGCTGATCACCCTGCCGCGCGGCCGCTATGCCGATCTGCAACCTTCGATGGACCTGCCCAAGCAGTTGGCGGCGCCGATCTCCAAGGACCAGGCCATCGGCACCCTGCGCATTTCGCTCGATGGCAAGGTGTTGGCCGAGCGTCCGCTGCAGGCGCTGGCGGAGGCGCCGGAGGGTGGCTTCTTCAAGCGCCTGTCCGATGATTTCTGGTTGTGGTGGGAAAGCGAGTAAGTCGCTGACGCTGTCGGCAAACAGGGCCGGCATCGCCGGCCCTTTTGTTTCCGGCGCCGCTCAGGCGGCCTTGCCGAGCTCGGACATGAGCCCGTGCGTCCACTTCAGCGCGTCAAGCCAGACCGGTTCGGGATCGGCCTTCGGCCCCAGCATCAACTGCGCGATCTCCCACTGCCCGTGTTCCAGTGCGAGTACCGCCGACAGCGTTTCGCCCAGCGGCCCTTCGCGCTCGAGCAGGGCGCCGCGCAGCACTTCGTCGAGCTGCACCGAATCGAGCACAACCGCCAGTGGCTGATCCATCAGCGCATCAAGCACCGAGAACAGGCCGACAGTGAACGCCTGGCTGGACAGGGCCGTCATGCCACGCGCGGCACACATCTGCTGGCACAGGCGGGCGCGCATCAAGGCCAGTGAGGTGAGGATGCGCGGCTTGTTGCTGTACTGGCTGAGCAGGATCAAACAGGTCCATTGCTTGATGGTGTCGAGGCCGAGGAAGATCACCACCTGCTGCAAGGACTCGATCTTCTTGCGCAGGCCGTACATCGCCGAGTTGGCCAGCCGCAGCAGTTTCAGGCTCAGGCCCGGGTCGGTGCCGATCACCGCCTGCAGGTCTTCGAACTCGCAGGACGGATCCTGCAGTTTGGACAACGTCTGCAGCAGTGCCATGCGGTTGTGCGGAATCTTGCTGCCTTCGACGATCTTCGGTTTTTCCAGGAAGTAGCCCTGGAACAGGTCGAAGCCCAGCGCCTTGCAGCGGTCGAGCATGTCCCAGGTCTCGACCTTCTCGGCGATCAGGGTCAGCGGGAAGGCGCGCAGCTGTTGCACCAGCAGCGGAAGTTCGGCTTCCGCAATGGCCAGCACGTCGAGTTTGACGAACTCGATCAGCGGCAACACCTCGACGATGTCCGGATGCCAGCGCTCGATATCGTCGAGTGCCAGACGGAAGCCCTTTGCACGCAAAGTCTCCAGTGCGCCCAGCAGCTCGGCATCGAGGGCGATGTCTTCGAGGATCTCGAGGATGAAGCGGTCGGGACCGAATGGCAGCGGCGCGGCGCCGACCAGGTAGTCGCGCGAGACGTTGACGAAGGCTGGTTTGTCCTCGATCAGTTGTTCGAGGCCGATGTTGAAGATGCTGTCGACCAGCACCCCGGCGGTGGCCTGCGGGCCGGCCGGTAGCGGCTCGGCGTCGGTGCTGTCGGCGCGGGCGCGGAACAGCAGTTCGAAGGCCGCCAGTTGCAGTCCCGCGTCGAATACCGGCTGCCGCCCCACATAGCTGGTCGTGCCCATGCTGACTCCGCTCGCTGGCCCGGATGGCGAGGTCCCCGACGGAGACGGCGCCACGCTCATCATAGCCACGGGAACCGGGGGCAAACGAGGCCTGCGTCGCGGCTTGGGATTTGCCGGTCCCGCCTCGATAATGGCGGGATGAGCGAGAACGAGCAGCGCGGTTTCCAGTTTCCCGGGGTCTTCGAGATCTGCGCCATGGGCGTGGTCGAGGGCGATCTGCAGGGGGTGCTGGTGCAGGTACTGGAGGATCTGGGCTTGACCGTCTACCGCGACAGCCTGCGCCAGCGGCCCTCCAGCAAGGGCAACTACATCTCGGTGTCGATCGCCTTCGAGGCCCACTCGCGCGAGGACTATGACGCCGCGCACGGCGCCCTGCGCGCGCATCCGCACGTGAAGTGGACGCTGTGAGCGAGCCCCGCCGCTGGGCCGTCCGCCAGCTCGGGCGGCAGCCCTACGAGCCGGTGTGGCAGGCCATGCAACGCTACACCGACAGCCGCGGCGAGGACGGCGCGGACGAGCTGTGGCTGGTCGAGCACGAGCCGGTGTTCACCCTCGGCCAGGCCGGCAAGCCCGAGCATGTGCTGATGCCCGGGGATATCCCGGTGCTCAACGTCGATCGCGGCGGCCAGGTGACCTACCACGGCCCTGGGCAACTGGTGGCCTATCCCTTGATCGACCTGCGCCGATTGGGCCTGGGTGTGCGCGAACTGGTCTGCCGCATCGAGGGCGCGGTAATCGACGTGCTGGCCGGCTACGGCATCGAGGGCCGGCGCAAGGAGGGCGCGCCCGGCATCTACGTCGATGGCGCCAAGGTGATGGCGCTGGGCCTGCGCGTGCGTCGAGGCTGCAGCTTCCATGGCCTGGCCTTCAATATCGCCATGGACCTCGAGCCCTTCCGCCGCATCAATCCCTGCGGCTACCAGGGGCTGGAAGTGACCTCGGTGCTAGACTTGGGCGGCCCCGGCAGCCTGGCTGCAGTGACGCCCGACCTGGTCCGCGCGCTGTCTGCCCGCCTGGGTCTGACTCCCGAATTCTCCGCCGAGCTGCCCGCGTTGCTCGCGCCCGCACTGACTGCCTGACGCCATGACCGACCCCGCCGCCAAGTCCATTCCGCTGCAGGTGGTCGATGCCGGCCTGCCCGAGCCCGGACGTAAGCAGCTCGGCGAGGACAAGATCGCGCGCAGCCCGGTGAAGTTCGACGACGCGCCGGTGCTGCGCAAGCCGAGTTGGATCCGCGTGCGCATCCCGGCCGGCAACGCGGTGCAGAAGCTCAAGGCCAAGCTGCGCGAGAACCGCCTAGTCACCGTCTGCGAAGAAGCCAGCTGTCCGAACATTCACGAATGCTTCAATCACGGCACGGCCACCTTCATGATCCTCGGCGAGGTCTGCACGCGGCGCTGCAGCTTCTGCGATGTCGCCCACGGCCGGCCCAAGCCGCCGGATGCCGAAGAGCCGAAGAAGCTGGCGCAGACGATCCATGACATGGGCCTGCGTTACGTGGTGATCACCTCGGTCGATCGCGACGACCTGCGCGATGGCGGTGCCCAGCACTTCGCCGACTGCATCCGCGAAGCACGTCTGCTGTCGCCGACGCTCAAGATCGAAATCCTGACGCCCGACTTCCGCGGCAAGGGCCGCATGGACCGCGCGCTGGAGATCCTCGCCAGCGATCCGCCGGACGTGTTCAACCACAATCTGGAAACGGTGCCGGACCTGTATCCGAACGTGCGTCCCGGCGCCGATTACCAGTGGTCGCTGACGCTGTTGCAGCGCTTCAAGGCACAGCACCCGGCGGTGCCGACCAAGTCCGGCATCATGCTCGGCCTGGGCGAGAGCTTCGAGCAGGTGCTGGCGACGCTGCGCGACCTGCGCGCGCACGACGTCGACATGATCACCATCGGCCAGTACCTGCAGCCGACACCGCACCACCATCCGGTCATGCGCTACTGGACGCCGGACGAATTCAAACAGCTCGAGGACACCGGCATGGCGATGGGTTTCACCCATGTCGCCTCCGGGCCGATGGTCCGCTCGTCCTACCACGCCGACCGCATGGCGGCGGACGCGGGTTTCGTCGCGACCGAGGGCTGACTTCCCCGGCAGCGGCCGGCACACTGCTGGCCGGCGGTTCATCTTCGCGGGACTAGTCTCGCCTTACCGCCGCCACGACTTGTGGCACAGGCCCGGAGCCTGCTCTGGGCGCATGCTGGATCTAACCTGCCGGGAATGCCCATGTTGAAGCCCAAGCTGCTCGCACTCTCTGCCCTGCTGCCGCTGGCGCTGGCGATTGCCTCGGGTCCGTCGGCGCCGCCGCCGGCCGCCGCCGCGAGCGCCGCCGCGCTGCAGCCGACCGATCACCAGGCCGGTGCCATGCGTCTGGTTTACGGGATTCTCTCGGACAGCCGCTACGTCTATCGCGGCAAAGCCTTGGACGACGCGCTGTCGGAGGACATCTTCCGCCGCTATCTCGAATCCCTCGACGGCGACCGCCTGTATTTCCTGCAGGCCGACATCGAGCGCTTCTCCGCGCACAAGCGCCAGCTCGACGACGCCATCCGCGGCCAGGAGCTGACGCCGGCCTTCGATATTTTCAACACCTACATCCAGCGCGTGCACGAGCGTGTCGCGCATGCCCGGGAACGGCTGAAGCAGCCCTTTGATTTCGCCAGCGACCAGTCCTGGCACTACGACCGCGAGGATGCGGCGTGGGCCAAGGATACCGCCGAGCTCGACCGCCTGTGGGACATGTACGTCAAGAACGACGCGCTGCGCCTGCGCCTGGCCGGACGCAGCGATGCCGAGTGGCGCAAGACGCTGGACCGCCGCTACGCCAACCTCGCCGAGCGTGTCGGCCAGCTGCGCAGCGACGATGTGTTCGAGAGCTTCATGAATGCCTATGCCGCGGCGATCGACCCGCATACCAGCTACATGAGCCCGCGCAGCGCCGAGAATTTCAACATGCAGATGCGGCTGTCGCTGGAGGGCATCGGCGCGGTGTTGCAGCGCCAGGACGAGTTCGTGGTGGTGCGCACCATCGTGCCCGGCGGCCCGGCCTCGCGTGCCGGTCAGCTCAAGGTCGGTGATCGCGTGCTGGCGGTGGGCCAGGGCGACAGCGGGGCGATGGTCGACGTGGTCGGCTGGCGCATCGACGACGTGGTCGAGCGTATCCGCGGCAAGAAGGGCAGCAAGGTCCGTCTCGACATTCTGCCGGCCGAGGCCAGCACCGACACCAAGCCCGAGCGCATCGTCATCACCCGAGACAAGGTCAAACTCGAGCAGCAGGCGGCCAAGAAGTCGGTGCTCGATATCGGCGGCAAGCGCATCGGCGTGATCGAGCTGCCGACCTTCTATCTCGATTTCGAAGCGCGCCGCCGCGGCGACGCCGACGCGCGCTCGGCGACCACCGATGTCGCCCGCCTGCTCGGCGAACTCAAGACCGAGAAGGTCGATGGCGTGGTCGTCGACCTGCGCGACAACGGCGGCGGTTCGCTGCTCGAAGCGGTGGAGCTCACCGGGCTGTTCATCGATCAAGGACCGGTTGTGCAGGTGCGCGAGACTGGCGGGCGCGTCAGCGTCGAGGCCGATTCGCAGGCTGGCGTGGCTTGGGAGGGGCCGTTGGCAGTGCTGGTCAATCGCAGCTCGGCTTCGGCTTCGGAGATCTTCGCGGCGGCGGTGCAGGACTATGGCCGCGGCCTGGTGATCGGCGAGCCAACCTTCGGCAAGGGCACGGTGCAGAACCTGATCGATCTCGACCGCTGGCCGGCTAATGCCGACCCGCGTTTCGGTCAGCTCAAGCTGACCGTGGCGCAGTTCTTCCGCGTCGACGGCGGCACCACCCAGCACAACGGCGTGCTGCCGGATATCCAGTTCCCGGTGACGCTTGACGCCACCGAGTTCGGCGAGAGCAGCTACGACAATGCCCTGCCGGCGACGCGCATCCCACGCTCGGGGTTCGGCCAACTGGGCCGCCTGAATCTGCTGGCGCCGCAACTGCTCGCCCAGCACCAGCAGCGCGTGAGTTCAGAGCGCGAGTTCCAGTGGTGGGCTGAGGATGTCGAGCGCTTCCGCGCTGAGCGCGACAAGAAGTCGATCTCGCTCAACGAGGCAGTGCGTCGCGCCGAGCGCGATCGTGATGAAGCGCGGCGCAAGCAGCGCCAGGCCGAACGCGAAGCGGCCGGCATCGCCGCCGCGGCCCTCGTCGATCACGGCGACGACGGACTGTCCGCCGATGAGCGCAGCGTGGCGCAGCAGGCGGCCGAAGAGGAGGCAGCCAAAGACCGGCCGGATCCGCTGCTGCGCGAATCCGCGGCAATCCTCGCCGATGCCATCGACCTGCTGGCGGCCAGCCCCAAGCTGACCGCGCAGGTGCTGCCGGTGACGCAGCGTCCGACCGTCTGGGCGGAATAAGCCGCTGCGCAGGATTCGGATAGCGGCCGAGACGCGGCTGTCCGACCATGCACGCATGGACCGTCAATCCTCCACTTCGACTGCTCTACCCGAATCGGCTACCCGCTTGGACCCGCGGCTGGAGCAGGCGCGACGCTTGCTTGACCTCAGCGAGGGTGAAGGGGCGCGGCTGGACGACCTGGCGGTCGCGGTCGGGCTCAGCCCCGGTCATCTGCAGCGACGCTTCCGTGCCGCTTATGGCCTAAGCCCGGCCGAGTACCTGCGGCAGCGCAAGCTGCGCACGCTCAAGCAGGGCTTGCGCGAAGGCAATGACGTGACCCGCGCCCTGTTCGATGCCGGATACGGCTCGCCCAGCCGCGTCTACGAGGATGGCGCCGCGCGCCTGGGCATGCCGCCGCTGGCGTATCGCCGCGGCGGGGAGGGCCTCGATATCCATTGGGCGGTGGTGCCGACGACGATCGGGCAGGCATTGGTGGCCGCCAGTGAACGCGGCATCTGTGCGGTGGCACTGGGCGATGATCCCCAAGTGCTGCATGCCGAGCTGCAGCGCGAGTTTCCGCGCGCGCGTCTGCAGGCGGTCGACGCCGGCCGCGACGAGTTCCTCGCACCGCGCGTGCAGGCCGTGGCGAAGGCCTTGCAGGGATTGCCGGCGCAACTGCCACTGGAACTGATCGGCACCGCCTTCCAGCAGCGCGTCTGGCAAGCGCTGATGCGCATCCCTCGCGGACAGACGCGCAGCTACAGCGACATCGCGCAGCAGCTCGGCCAACCACGCGCGGCGCGCGCGGTTGCGCGTGCCTGCGCACAGAATCGCCTGGCAGTGCTGGTGCCCTGTCATCGCGTGGTGCGCGGCGATGGCTCGCCAGGCGGTTATCGGTGGGGGCTGCCGCGCAAGCAGCAGCTGCTGAGCGACGAATCGCCGCGTTGAAACTCAGCCCTTGCCGTAACGCGCCTTGAGGAAGGCGTATGCGGCGCGCAGGCCTTGCGCTTCGCCGCCGGCGGGCTTGCCGGGACGCTCGCTGTCGTTCCAGGCGTAGACGTCGACGTGGGTCCAGCGCTGGCCTTCGGGCACGAAGCGCTCGAGATACAGCGCCGCGGTGACGCAGCCGGCCAGGCGGCTGGCGCCGGTGTTGACCAGGTCGGCGACGTTCGACTTGAGGTAACTCAGGTAAGGGCGCCACAGCGGCATGCGCCACAGCGGATCGCGCGCCGCCTCGCCGGCGGCGAGGTAGTCGGCGGCGATGCGCTCGTCGTTGGCGAACAGCGCCGGCAGGTCAGGGCCCAGCGCGATGCGCGCGGCACCGGTCAGCGTGGCGAAATCCATCAGCAGGTCGGGCTTTTCCTCACCCGCCAGCGCCAGTGCGTCGCACAGCACCAATCGGCCTTCGGCGTCGGTGTTGTCGACTTCGACGGTCAGGCCCTGCCGCGTCTTGATCACTTCGCCGGGGCGGAAGGCATTGGGACCGATCGCGTTCTCCACCGCCGGCACCAGCAGGCACAAGCGAACCGGCAGTTGTCGCTGCATCACCAGTCGCGCCAGCGCGATGGCATGGGCGGCGCCGCCCATGTCCTTCTTCATGTTGCGCATGCCGTCGGCGGCCTTGATGTCGAGGCCGCCGGTGTCGAAGCAGACGCCCTTGCCAACCAGGGTCAGGCGTGGGTGTTCGGGCTTGCCCCAGTCGAGCCGGATCAACCGCGGCGCGCGGTGGCTGGCACGACCGACAGCGTGGATGGTGGGGAAGTTCTGCTTCAGCAGCGCATCGCCGATGATGCTCGACACCTCGGCACCGTAGCGCTGGCCGATGTGGCGGACGCTGTTCTCCAGCTCTTCCGGACCCATGTGCTCGGTCGGTGTGTTGACCAGGTCGCGCACCAGGCAGCAGGCGTTGAGCAGGGCCAGCGGCTCGCTCTCGGCGGCCTGCTGGTCGTCGATCAGCAGACGCGCCGGCGCTTTGCTGGCCTTGGTGTATTTCTCGAAGCGGTAGCCGCCGAGGCCCCAGCCCAGGCGCGCCAGCTCCGGCGCCATGAACGCCGGCGACTGCGGGCTGATGCGGTAGATGCCGGCCGGCAACAGGCTGGGCAGGTGTGCGACGGCGTAGGGATCGTTGGCATCGCTGATGCCGGCCAGCATCGGGCCGGGCTCGCCGCCGGCCTCGGGCAGCATGAGTATCTGTCCGCTGTCGCCGCTGAAGCCGTGCGCGTCCATCCAGGCGCGTTGCGCATGCGGCTGTTTGTCGCGCCAGGCGGTGAAGTTGGTGCGGTCGATCAGCCACAGCATGCGCGCCTGTGCGGCGTTCTCGATGGGCGCGAAGCAGTTGGGCAGGTTCATGCCGTCTCCGGGTGTGGGTGGTTGGCGTCGAGCCAGTCGGCCAACGCGGCAAGGGTGGGGAATTCAAGGTCGGGCGGCGGCAGCTCGGCCGGCCATGCGTGCGCGTGGCGGTTGATCCAGCAGCTGTGCAGGCCGGCGCGACGGGCGCCGACGACATCGAGCAGCGGGTCGTCGCCGATATGCAGCACATGCTGTGGCTCGACGCCAAGGCGCGCGCAGGCAGCGTGGAAGATCGGCGTGTCCGGCTTGGCATGGCCTTCGCCGCGTGCCGAGACATAGGCATGGAAATGCCCGGCGATGCCGATGCGTTCGAGGTCGGCATTGCCATTGGTCAAGGCCGCGATCGGCGCGCGCGCCGCGAGGCGCTGCAGTGCCGGCAGCGCATCGGGATAAAACTCGACGCGGTTGCGCGCGGCAAAGAAGGCCTCGAACGCCGCTTCGGCATGCGCTTCGTCATCGCCGGAGTCACGCAGCGCATGGCCCAGCGAATAGCGGCGCTGCCACGTGAAATCGTGCGCCATGTCTGGGAAGTCGGTGGCGACGCGGGCGCGTAGCTCGCGCATCGCCGAGATCGGATAGCGCTCGGCGGTGCGCGGGCAGTGCCGGCGCAGGAACTCGTCCAGCGCACGCTCGGCGCGCTCGATCAGTGGCCAGATCGGCCACAGGGTGTCGTCGAGATCGAGGCTGAGCGCGCGCGGCGGAGTATTCACGGCGACAAGGATAGCGCGGCGGGCGTGAGCAACCGGTCTACTGCAGTCGCAGGTCGCCCTGGCGATTGCCGCGTTGCAGGTGCAGCACCAGCTGTTCCGGGCGATCGGCGAGTTGGGCGCGCAGCGCCGGCAGGTCGGCAATGCGTTGCCGGTTGGCGCCGAACACGCGGTCGCCGGCACGCAGGCCCGACGCAGCGGCGCGACCGCGCGGGTCGACCTGGGTCACCACCACGCCACGCATGCCCTGCTGGCGATAGCGCTCCGGCAGCTCGGCCAAGGTCGCGCCGGCCAGGCGCGGATCGAGCTCATCGCCGGCGATCTCCTTGGCGCGCACCTTGGGCGTGGCGGTGATCGCCAGCGTGCGGCCGTCGCGCAGGATCTCCAGCTGCACCGCCTCGCCGACCGGCAACAGGCCTTCGATGTTGCGCAGCGCCTGCGCGTTGTCGACGCGCTGGTCATTGGCGGCAAGGATCACGTCGCCCGGCTGCAGGCCGGCGGCCTCGGCCGGCGAGCCGCGGTAGATGCGCGCGATCAGGGCGCCGCGGCGGCTGGCAAGGCCCAGATGCTCCGCGAGGCGCGCGCTGATGTCCTCGCTGTCGAGGCCGAGCGTGCCGCGGCGCACCTCGCCATAGGCCATCAACTGGCGCATGACTTCCCGGGCGAGGTTGGCGGGGATGGCAAAGCCCAGGCCGATATTGCCGGCGGCGCTGCCACGCGGATTGAAGCTTGCGGTATTGATGCCGACCAGCTCACCGCGCAGGTTGACCAGGGCGCCACCGGAGTTGCCGGGGTTGATGCTGGCATCGGTCTGGATGAAGTTCTGGTAGCCCAGGCCCTGCAGGCCGCTGCGGCCGACCGCCGAGACGATGCCGGAGGTGACGGTCTGGCCGAGGCCGAAGGGATTGCCGACCGCGACCACGAAGTCGCCGACGCGCAGTTGCGCCGAATCGGCCAGCGGAATCGCGCTGAGGTTTTCGGCGGGGATGCGGATCACCGCGACATCGGTATCGGGATCGGAGCCTTCGAACTCGGCCTGCACGGTGCGACCGTCGCTGAGTGTCACCGAGACCTCGTCGGCGCCTTCGATCACGTGGTGGTTGGTCAGCACCAGGCCGCGTTCGGCATCGATGATCACGCCCGAGCCCAGGGATTGCTCGACGCGCTCCTGCGGCATGCTGGGAAAACCGCCGAAGCCGAAGAAGTCCGCCAGCGGGTTGCGCACCTGCACCCGTTGCGCGGTGTAGATGTTGACCACCGCCGGCGTCACCCGTTCCAGCATCGGCGCCAGCGAGGGCAGCGCCTGGCCGTTCACCTCGGCCGGCAAGGCTGCCATTGCCGGTGCCGGCAATGCCGCCTGCGCCAGCTGCGTCGCGGTCTCGGCCACCTTCGGCGCCGGTTCGCGCGTCGGCAGGCCAAGCAGGGTGACCAGCAGGCCGCCGCCAAGCGCGGCCAGGACATAGGGCAGGATCGAATGCGGACGACGCATGCGTGGCGACCTCGATAGCGGAATGGACAAGATCGGTGCGGTGCAGCCGGAATTCTAGGGCCAGCGGTCACGGTGTGCCGCCCCTGCCGGCTGCGCATTCAGCGCCACGAAAGATTGCCGCGGCTTGCGCCGGATCAAGCTGCGCCGGATGAGGGCGCCTAGACTGAGCGCATGTCCACCGTTGCCGATCGCGTTCCGGTGTTTCGTGCCCGTGGCCTCGACAAGGTCTACGGCGAGGGCGTGGCGCGGGTGCATGCGTTGCGCGGGGTCGATCTGGATCTGTACGCAGGCGAGTTCGTGGTGTTGCTGGGCGCCTCGGGCTCGGGCAAGTCGACCTTGCTCAACATTCTCGGGGGCCTCGATTCGCCCAGTGCCGGCGTCGTCGAATGCCGCGGCCATGCCCTTACCGGCGCCGACGAAGCGGCGCTCACCGCATTCCGGCGCGAGCACGTCGGCTTCGTGTTCCAGTTCTACAACCTGATACCCAGCTTGACCGCGCGTGAAAACGTGGCGCTGGTGACCGAGATCGCCACGGCGCCGATGTCGCCGGAAGCTGCGCTGGCAATGGTCGGACTGGACAACCGGCGCGATCATTTTCCGGCGCAGTTGTCCGGTGGCGAGCAGCAGCGCGTGGCGATCGCCCGCGCCATCGCCAAGCGGCCGGACGTGCTGCTGTGCGACGAGCCGACCGGCGCGCTCGACTGCGAGACCGGCGTGCGCGTGCTCGAAGCGCTTGAGCGCATCCACCACGACACCGGTGCACTGACCGTGGTGATCACCCACAACGCGGTGATCGCCGATATGGCGGATCGGGTAATCCGGCTCAGCGATGGCCGCATCGCCGGCGAGGTGCGCAATGCCACGCGACGGCCGGCGTCGGAGCTGCGCTGGTGAGGGCACTCGACGCCAAGCTGTGGCGCGAACTGCGGCAGCTGCGCGGGCAGGCCATCGCGATTGCGCTGGTGCTGACCGGCGGCATCGCCAGCGTGCTGATGGCGCTGTCGAACTACCAGGCACTGTCCGATACCCGCGCCCGCTACTACGCCGAGTACCGATTCGCCGATGTCTTCGCGCAGGCCAAGCGGGCGCCGCGGGCGTTGCTGCCGGCGCTGGCGGCGATCCCCGGTGTGGCGCGGGTCGAGGCGCGGGTGATGGGCTTTGCGACCCTGGAGCTGCCCGGCTTCGACGACGCAGTGACCGGGCAGCTGCTGTCGCTGCCGGCCGCTGATGATCCCGGCCTCAATGCCGTCTACCTTCGCGCCGGCCGGTTGCCCGAGCGCGACGACGAGGTGCTGCTCGGCGAAGCCTTCGCCGAGGCGCAGCAGCTGCGGCCGGGCGATCGTTTCACGGCGCTGCTCAACGGTCGGCGACAGACGCTGCGGGTCGTCGGCACCGCGTTGTCGCCGGAGTTCGTCTACGCGATGCGGCCTGGGGATTTCTTCCCGGACTTCGAGCGCTTCGCCATCGTCTGGATGCCGCGCGAACCGCTGGCGCGCGCCTTCGACCTCGATGGTGCGTTCAACAGCCTCGCCTTGGCGCTGCGTGGCGATAGCCGCGAAGGCGATGTGATCGCCGCCGTCGATGCCCTGTTGGCGCCGTACGGCGGCAGCGGCGCGCAGGGTCGCGAACTGCAGTTGTCGCACCGCTTCTTGAGCCAGGAGCTCGACCAGTTGCGGATCATGGCGCGATTGTTCGGCCTGATCTTCCTGGTCGTCAGTGCCTTCCTGGTCAACGTGGTGATCGGCCGCTTGATCGCCAGCCAGCGCGAGCAGATCGCCCTGCTGAAGGCCTTCGGCTACACGCGTCTGGAAGTCACGCAGCACTACGGCAAGCTCGCCTTGCTGCTGGCGGCCCTGGGCCTCGTGCCGGGCGTGCTGCTCGGCGCCTGGGCCGGACGGGCGATGGCCGGTCTGTATCAGGACTTCTTCCGCTTTCCCTTTCTCGACTGGCGCTTGACGCCGGAGATGTTGCTGCTGGCGCTGGGCTTTGCGTTGGTGGCGGCGCTGCTGGGCACGGTAGCCGCGCTGCGTCGGGTCTATCGGCTGGCGCCGGCCGAAGCGATGCGGCCCGAAGCGCCGCCGCAGTTCCGGCGCACGCTCGCCGAGCGACTGGGGCTCGGGCGTTTCCTCGCGCCGGCGGCGCGCATGGTGCTGCGCAATCTCGAGCGGAGGCCCCTGCGCACCGCTCTGTCGGTGTTCGGCATTGGCCTGGCCTGCGGCATCGTGGTGATGTCGCGTTTCCAGTTCGGGGCGATCGAACATCTGGTCGACGTGCAGTTCCAGCAGATCCAGCGCGATGATCTGGCGGTGGCGCTGACCGAGCCGGCCAGCCGCCGCGTCGTCGACGAGTTGGCCTCATTGCCAGGCGTGCTCGCGGTCGAGCCCTGGCGGCACGCCGCGGTGCGCCTGCGCCATGGTCATCGCGATTACCGCACCGCCTTGCAAGGGCTGCCGGCACAAGGCGAGCTGCGCCGCTTGCTGGACGATCGCCTGCAGCCGGTTGCGCTGCCGGACGACGGCATGCTGTTGACCGATCACTTGGCGGAGATGCTCGCGGTGCGCACCGGCGACACGCTCGATGTCGAGTTTCTGGAAGGCCATCGCCGCACACTGCCGGTGCGCGTTGTCGGCACCGTGCGCGAATACCTCGGCGTCGGTGCCTATGCGCGGCGCGAGACGGTCAACCGGTTGCTGCAGGAGGACGACGCCGTCGGTGGCGCCTGGCTGCGCATCGATCCGGCGCAACACGCCGCCGTGGTGGCGGCGCTGCGCGAACGTCCGCGCGTAGCCGCGCAGGGTGATCGCGGCGCGATGCTACGCAGCTTCCGCCAGACCATGAGCGAATCCGTACTCGGCTTCACCCTGGTGATGAGCCTGCTCGCCGGCAGCATTGCCGTCGGCGTGGTCTACAACGCCGCGCGCCTGCTGCTGTCCGAGCGAAGCCGCGAACTTGCGAGCCTGCGTGTGCTCGGCTACACCAAGGCCGAAGTGCGCACCCTGCTGCTCGGTGAGATCGGCAGCCTGGCCGTGCTCGCCCTGCTCCCCGGTTTCGCGCTGGGCTACGGCATGAGCGCGCTGCTGGTGATCGGCTTCTCGTCCGACCTGTATCGCATTCCCTTGCTGATCGCGCCCTCGGGCTACGCCGTGGCGGGGCTGCTGATCCTGGCCGCCACCGCACTCTCGGCGCGGCTGGTGCGACGCCGGCTGGACCGGCTGGACCTGATTGCGGTACTCAAGACGCGGGAATGAACATGTCTCGATCCCTCTGGTTGCGCCGCCTCGCCATCGTCATGGCGCTCGTCGTGTTGCTGGCCTGGGTGCTGTGGCCGGCAGCGCGGCCGGTCGACAGCGCCAGCGTCGACCGAGGCCCGGTGCTGGAAAGCTTCGAGGCGGAAGGCCGCACGCGGGTGCGCGATCGCTACCTCATCGCCTCGCCGGTGAATGCGACCGCGCGCCGCCTGCAGTTGCAGCCCGGCGATGCGGTGGAGGCGGGGCAGGTGTTGGCGCTGCTCGATCCGTTGCACAGTGCGCCACTCGATGCGCGCAGCCGCGGCGAAGCGCAGGCACGGCTGGCAGCGGCCGAGGCGCGGCTGCAAGCCGCCCGCGAAGCCGAGCGCGCCGCTGCGGCCGCCGCGCAACAGCTGCAGGCCGATGCGGAGCGCGCCGGGTCATTGCGAGCGCAGGGCCTGATCGCGGCCAGTGCCGCGCAGCAAGCGCAGACGGCCGCACAGCGCGCCGCGCGCGAACTTGGCAGCGCCCGTTTCCAGGCCGCCGCCAGCGCACACGAGGCCGAACTCGCCGCCGTTGCCTTGGACAGCACTGGCCAAGCGATGCCGGCGATCCAACTGCGCGCGCCGGTCGCCGGCGTGCTGTTGCGCCGTCACTTCGAAAGCGCCAGGCCGGTGGCGCTGGGCGAGCCGTTGCTGGAAATCGGCGATCTTGCCTCGCTGGAGGTTGAAGTCGACGTGCTCTCCAGCGACGCCGTGCGCCTGAGCCCCGGCATGCCGGTCGACCTGCTGCGCTGGGGCGAGGCCGAAGCGCTGTCGGGTCATGTGCTGCGGATCGAGCCGGGCGGTTTCACCAAGCTCTCGGCCCTGGGTGTGGAAGAACAGCGGGTGTGGGTGATCGTCGCGCTCGACAGCCCGCGCGAGCACTGGCTGCGACTGGGCGACGCCTACCGGGTCAGTGCCGGTTTCCGGCTGCAATCGGTTGACGACGC
>DASUOA010000021.1:0-7506 GCA_036276895.1 Arenimonas sp.
TGCCGCGACCACGTTGAGATCGATGCTCATGCCGACGGCGATGAAGAACAGCCCGAGGAACAGGCCCTTGAACGGCTCGATATGCGATTCCAGTTCGTGCCGGAATTCCGAATCGGCCAGCAGCACACCGGCGAGAAACGCGCCGAGACCCATCGACAGCCCGGCCAAGCGACCGATGGCAAGCAGTATCAGCGCCTTGAGCAGCAGCAGCGCCAGCACCGCCAGCGCGATCCGCGCCGGCTCTGCCGCGACCACGTTGAGATCGATGCTCATGCCGACGGCGATGAAGAACAGCCCGAGGAACAGGCCCTTGAACGGCTCGATATGCGATTCCAGTTCGTGTCGGAATTCCGAATCGGCCAGCAGCACACCGGCGAGAAACGCGCCGAGGCCCATCGACAATCCGGCCTGCTGCATCAGCCAGGCATTGCCGACCACCACCAGCAGCGCCGTGGCGCTGAACACCTCGACCATCCGCGTCCGCGCCACCGCGCGGAACACATGCCGCAGCAGGAAGCGCCCGCCCAACACCACCGCAACGATCACCACCACCGCATTGAGCACCGCCTCCCAGCCCGGCGTCGCGCGCGCAGCGGCCTTGGCTTCACCCAGCAGCGGAATCATCGCCAGCAGCGGGATGGCGATGATGTCCTGGAACAGCAAGATGGCGAAGGCCAATCGTCCGTAGTCGCTGGTCAGTTCCTTGCGCTCGGCGAGCAGTTGTAGGCCCACCGCGGTCGACGACAGGGCAAGGCCGAGGCCGAGAATCACCGGCGCCTTCCAACCGTCGACGACCCACAGCAGCATCACGCCGATCGCCAGCGCCGAGAAGCCGACCTGCAAGCCGCCGACGCCGAACACCTGCCGCCGCATCACCCATAGCCGCGGCGGCGACAGCTCCAGGCCGATCACGAACAGCATCATCACGACGCCGATCTCGGACGCCGCGAGCGTGCTCTCGACATCCGGCACCAGCCCCAGCACATGCGGCCCTATCGCCACGCCCGCGGCGAGATAGCCCAGGATCGCGCCAAGCCCGAGCCTGCGGAACAGCGGTACCGCGATCACCGCAGCGATCAGGAAAACCAGAACCAGCTGCAGTCCATGGCCGTGCATGTGCGTCTCCGACGGGACGCCGATCAACGCAATGCCGGCGCGCGGTTCATCTTAGCCGGTCACCCCGGCGGCGGCGCAAACGCAAAGAGCCCCGCAATGCGGGGCTCTTTGCTTCCTACTCCGATTCGCAGGACTCAGCGCTTCATCGCAGAGAAGAACTCGTCGTTGCTCTTGGTGTTCTTCATCTTGTCGAGCATGAACTCCATCGCCGCCAGCTCGTCCATCGGATGCAGCAGCTTGCGCAGGATCCAGATCTTCTGCAGCAGGTCGGCGTCGATCAGCAGTTCTTCGCGGCGGGTGCCGGAGCGGTTGATGTTGATCGCCGGGTACACGCGCTTCTCGCCGATGCGGCGGTCCAGGTGCACTTCGGAGTTGCCGGTGCCCTTGAACTCCTCGTAGATCACCTCGTCCATCTTCGAGCCGGTGTCGACCAGCGCGGTGGCGATGATGGTCAGGCTGCCGCCTTCTTCGACGTTGCGCGCGGCACCGAAGAAGCGCTTCGGACGATGCAGGGCGTTGGCATCGACGCCGCCGGACAGCACCTTGCCCGAGCTCGGCACCACCATGTTGTAGGCGCGGGCGAGGCGGGTGATCGAGTCGAGCATGATCACCACGTCTTTCTTGTGCTCGACCAGGCGCTTGGCGCGCTCGATCACCATCTCGGCGACCTGCACGTGGCGCGCGGCCGGTTCGTCGAAGGTGGACGAAATCACCTCGGCGCGCACGGTGCGCTGCATTTCCGTCACTTCTTCCGGACGCTCATCGATCAGCAGCACGATGACGTGGGTGTCGGGATGGTTGTGGATGATGGCCTGGGCGACGTTCTGCATCATCATCGTCTTGCCGGCTTTCGGCGGCGACACGATCAGGGCGCGCTGGCCTTTGCCCAGCGGCGCCATCAGATCCATGATGCGGCCGGTGATGTCCTCGCTGGAGCCGTTGCCGCGCTCGAGCGTGAACTTCTTGCGCGGGAACAGCGGCGTCAGGTTCTCGAACAGCACCTTGTTCTTCGACGCCTCCGGCGGCTCGCCGTTGATGGTGTCGACGATGTTGAGCGCGACGTAGCGCTCGCCATCCTTGGGGCTGCGGATGCGGCCGGTAATCTCGTCGCCGGTGCGCAGGTTGAAGCGGCGGATCTGGCTCGGGGAGATGTAGACATCGTCCGGGCCGGCGAGATAGCTGGCATCGGCCGAGCGCAGGAAGCCATAGCCATCGGGCAGGATTTCCAGCACGCCGTCGCCGGCGACGCCGGCCGGATGCCGGGTCAGCACCTTCAGCAGTTGGAAGGTGACGTCCTGCTTGCGCATGCGGGCGACGCCCTCATGCAAGTTGAGCTGGTCGGCGATCTCGAGCAGCTTCCAGGTCGGCATGCGCTTGAGGTCGGTCAGCGAATAGGTCGGGAAATTCGGCGGCAGCTGCGGCAGCGGGCGCTCGAAGCGCTCCGGACGCTCACCGCCAGCCTGGGCCTCCTCGCCACCTTCGCCACCACCACCGCCCTCGGCGGCAAGGCGCTCGCGGCGCAGGCGCTCGCGGCGTTCGCGGAAGCGTTCGCGGCGGCTCTTGCGGCCTTCGCGCATGCCGCCCTGGCCACCCGGGCCGCCGGCGTCATCGCCACCTTCATCATCACCGTCGCCGTCAGCGTCGCCGTCGTTGTCACTGGCGTCGTTGGCGTCGCCACCGGCCTGTGCCGGCGTAGCCGGGGCGACCGGAGCGGGCGCTGGCGGCGCGGCGGGTGCGGCGGCCGGCTCGCTGGCCAGCGGCATGCTGGCCTGCACCGGTGCCGCTCCTGCGCGTCCTGCGCCCGCGGCACTCGCACTGTCTTGTGCGTCGTCAGCCGCGGCGGCCGCGGCGGCGGATTCCGCAGCGGCGGCAGCCGCGGCGGTGACGCGCGGCTTGCGCACGCGCTTCTCGGCGGGGGCGCCGGTTTCGGTTTCGAGTTCGGACATTGGACTCACCTCGCGATCGCGAGTGTGGAAGTTTCGGGAAAAGGAAGGGGATTCGACTTGCAGACGTACAGCGCCTTGGCGCGCTGCAGATGACCCACGCTAACACCGGCAGGGGCCGTGCCGCAAGCATAAGACTGAACAGCGACCCCGCAGCAAGCGCCGCGCGATCTCGCCGGCGCGTGGGTGGGGCGTCCGTTGCAGGACTGTCTTTGGCATGGATGCCAAAGCCAAGCCTACATGGACGTATTCACGGCGTGTCCTGCAACGGACGCCCCGCCCGCGCGCTTACCGCGCGAGCCGACCCACAGGAAACGATCAGGCAATCGACTTGTCGATGAACTGCGCCAGCTGCGCCTTGCCGACGGCGCCGACCTGGGTCGAGTGCACCTTGCCGTCCTTGAACAGCATCAGTGTCGGAATACCGCGCACGGCGTACTGCCGCGGCGTCTGCGGGTTGTGGTCGATGTTGATCTTGACCACCTTGACCTTGCCGGCATAGTTGCTCGCGGCTTCGTCGACCAGCGGGCCGATCATCTTGCAGGGGCCACACCACTCGGCCCAGAAATCGACCAGCACCGGCAGGTCGGACTTCAGCACCTGCGCCTCGAAGTCGGCATCGCCGACCTGGGAAACCTGTTCGCTCACGCGTCAAACTCCTTGTTCTGCCGAGAATTTCGGCTTCGATTTGGAAAGGCGCAGCGGCGACCACCACGGGCCGCCGGGGAGCAGGCTTGCGCTACACTGGGGCGGATTTATCCGACGAAACGACGAATATCACCCCGCCCTGCCCCGGGCCGCCCGCAGTGTGCGGCCGCCTGCCACAGGGCGCAAGCGCGAGCCGCGCACGAGACCCCGATGACCGACAAGCCCCTGACCGACCTCTCCTTTTCCAGTTTCGAGCTGCATCCGGCCCTGCTCTCCGGGCTCGAATCCGCCAGCTTCACCCGCTGCACTCCGATCCAGGCCCTGACCCTGCCGATCGCGCTCAAGGGCGGCGATGTCGCCGGACAAGCGCAGACCGGCACCGGCAAGACCCTCGCCTTCCTGGTCGCGGTGATGAACCGCCTGTTGACCCGCCCGGCCCTGGCCGAGCGCAAGCCGGAAGACCCGCGCGCACTGATCCTCGCCCCGACCCGCGAACTCGCCATCCAGATCCACAAGGACGCGGTGAAGTTCGGCTCCGACCTCGGCCTGCGCTTCGCCCTGGTCTACGGCGGCGTCGACTACGACAAGCAGCGCGAGATCCTGCAACAGGGCGTCGACGTCATCATCGCCACGCCCGGCCGGCTGATCGACTACGTCAAGCAGCACAAAGTGGTCTCCCTGCACGCCTGTGAAGTCTGCGTGCTCGATGAAGCCGACCGCATGTTCGACCTCGGCTTCATCAAGGACATCCGCTTCCTGCTGCGGCGCATGCCGGTGCGCACCGAACGGCAGACCCTGCTGTTCTCGGCGACGCTGTCGCACCGCGTGCTCGAGCTCGCCTACGAGCACATGAACGAGCCCGAGAAGCTGGTGGTCGAGACCGAATCGATCACCGCCGCACGCGTTCGCCAGCGCCTGTACCTGCCGGCCAACGAAGAGAAGATTCCGCTGCTGATCGGCCTGCTGTCGCGCTCGGAAGGCGCGCGCACGATGGTATTCGTCAACACCAAAGCCTTCGTCGAGAAAGTCGCGCGGGCGCTGGAGAAGGCCGGCTACCGGGTCGGCGTACTCTCCGGCGACGTGCCGCAGAAAAAGCGCGAGTCGCTGCTGAAGAAATTCCAGGCCGGCCAGCTCGAACTGCTGGTCGCCACCGATGTCGCCGCCCGCGGCCTGCATATCGACGGCGTCAGCCACGTCTACAACTACGACCTGCCCTTCGATGCCGAGGACTACGTGCATCGCATCGGCCGCACCGCGCGCCTGGGCGCCGAGGGCGACGCGATCAGCTTCGCCTGCGAGATGTATGCGCAGGGCCTTCCGGATATCGAGGCCTATATCGAGCAGAAGATCCCGGTGGAGCCGGTGACGCCGGAGCTGTTGATTCCGCTGCCGCGCCCGGAACGCACCAAGGTCGATGGTGAGGAAGAGGAAAGCATCGGCCAGATCTTCCGCGAAGTGCGCGAAGCCAAAGCCGCCGAGGACGAGAAGCGCGGCGTCAGCCGTCGTGGCGGTCGCGAGGGTGGCCGTGAAGGCAGCCGGGAAGGCAGTCGCAGCGGCGAGCGTCGTGGTGGCCGTGGCGAAAGCCGCGGCCCGCGCCCGCCGCGCCGTGACAGCAAACCCGCCAAAGGCGAAGCGGCAGCCCATGCACCGCAAGCCGCACCAGCCGCCGCCATCACGAGCGAACGCCCGCAGCCACTCAGTGCTGAAGGGGACGCGCCGCGCAAGCGCCGTCGCCGTCGTCGCGGCCGCCCGGTCGATGGCGACGCGGCAACGGTTGCCACGGCCAACGCCGCTCCGGCGTCGACCGCAAGCGCCGAGGCCGGCAAGCCCGCTTCACTGCTGGGCCGAATCAAGCAGAAGGTGGCCGGCTGGATCCGTCGTCCGACCACGCCGCGGCACTGACGACGGCAAGGATGCAGAGGCTGTAGCAATGCATGAGCCATTGCCGGCGACGGCCGGCATGCCGGCTCTGCTAGATTGCAGCGTTCGCAAAACCAACCCGTCTTAATGAGCGTCCTCGCCGATCACCTGCAGCGCCTGCCGCACTCACCGACCGCCGCCCGGACGGTCGCCGCCGCATTGGCGGCGCTGCTGCTGGTGCTGCTGGCACGACTGCTGTTGCTGTTGCTGGGCGAGGCGCAACTGCCGGCCGCGACGATGGCGCCGACCGCAGCAGCGGCGAACGCGCCGGCCTCGCGGCAACCGATCGCGGATTGGCATCTGTTCGGGCTGCCCGGCAATGCCGCCACGCCGGCCAGCGAAACCCGCCTGTCGCTGCAGTTGCGCGGCACCATCGCCGCCAGCGACCCGGCCCAGGGCAGCGCCTTCATCGCCGATGCCAACGGCCGTGAAGCGCGCTACCGCGTCAACGACACCCTGCCCGGCGGTGCACGCCTGCTCGCCGTCTATCCCGGCCGCGTGCTGCTCGACAACGCCGGCGCGCGAGAGACGCTGTCCCTGCGTGGCACCACGACCGGTGGCGGGCGCACGTCGGGCAACACGGCGGCAAGTGCTGCGCCCGATGGCGGCTTCCTCACCGGACCGATGCAGTTCGGGTCGCCCGATCTGCAAACCCAGCGAGCCCAGCGCGCACCCGATATCGAACGCCTCGCCGAGCAGGCCAATGTGCTGCCGGTGCTGGAGAACGGCCGCATGATCGGCGTGCAGGTGGCGGCCGACCCGGCCCTGCTCGAGCGTGTCGGCCTCGAGCGCGATGACATCGTGCTGGCCGTCAACGGCATCAACCTCGATGATCCACAGGTCGTCGCGGCGCTGCAGAACCAGCTGCGCGCCGGCGGCCTGATCACCCTGACCGTCCGCCGCGGCGGCCGCGACCTGACCCTGAGCCTTGGCCTGTGAGACCCCGATGACCCGACGCCCCGACCTCCGCCTCGCCGCCCTCACCCTTGCGCTCGCGCTCGCCCTGCCGGCCACCGCGCAGCAGACCTACGACGGCCCGACCGGCCTCGACGCGCCCGGCCAGCACACGCTGAGCCTGCAGGACGCCGACATGGACGTGCTGATCCAGACGGTGAGCGAGATCACCGGGCGCAGCTTTATCGTCGACCCGCGGGTCGAGGGCAAGGTCACTGTGATTTCGGCCAAGCCGATGGATGTCGATGCGGTCTGGCGCACCTTTGCGTCGATCCTGCGCGTGCACGGCTATGCCGTGGTGCCGGCCGGCGGCATGTGGAAGGTGCTGCCGGAAGCCGCGGCGGCCAGCGATGGCGGCACCGCCCAGGCCGAAGGCCCGGAAGCGATTGTCACCCGCGTGGTCGAGGTCAAACAGGTCTCGGCGCCGGAACTGGCGCTGATCCTGCAGCCGTTGGTGCCATCGAGCGGCAAGATCGCGGCGCAAGGCAGCAACCTGGTGATCACCGACCGCGCCGCCAATGTCGATCGCCTGTCGCGACTGATCGCACGCATCGATACCGCCGGCGGCAGCGAGGTCGAAGTGATCCCGCTGCGCCATGCCAATGCCGCCGAAATCGCCCGCACCCTGACCCAGCTCGACGGCAATGCCGCTACTGCAGCGCCGAAGCTGGTCGCCGATGCGCGCAGCAACTCGGTGCTGCTCTCCGGCGATGCCGGCCAGCGCCTGCGCCTGCGCACCCTGGTCGCGCACCTCGACACGCCGCTGTCCGAGGGTGACCAGACCCAGGTCATCTACCTGCGCAATGCCGATGCCAAGGACCTGGTGCCGGTGCTGACCACGATGGCCGCGACCCTGACCAATACCGCCGCCAAAACCGAGACCGCACAACCGGCCAGCATCGAAGCGCACGCGGGCACCAATGCG
>DASUOA010000022.1:0-3046 GCA_036276895.1 Arenimonas sp.
GCCGGAGTTGCGCGAGTTGCTGGGGCGTGAGGATCTGCGGCAGTTGGCGCAGCGGATCACGGCGCGTTTCCATCTGACGCCGTTGTCGGTGTCGGAATCGGAGGAGTACCTGCGGCATCGTTTCGCAGCGGCGGGTGGACAGCGCTTTCCGTTTTCCAAACTGGCGGTGCGGCGGATCCATGTGCATTCGCAGGGCGTGCCGCGGTTGATCAATATCGTCGCTGAGCGGGCGCTACTGGCCGGTTATGCCAAGGGTGTGGAGAGCATCGGCGAGCGTTGGGTCGACCTTGCCGCCAAGGAGGCGCTGGCGCCGCCGTTGTCGCGACTGCCGAAGCCGCGTCTGGCGGTGGTGTTGTTCGCGGTGCTCACCATCGCGCTGGTGGCGGTGCTGCTGTGGCCCAAGCCGCTGCCGTTGCCGCCACCGCCGCAGATCCGGCCGGAACTGCTGGCTGCGCTGCAGGTGCCGTATCTCGACAATGAGCCGTTCATCGATCGCAGCGTGGCGGCTGGCGCTTCGCCGCTGCCGGCGTGGCAGCGCTTGCTGACTCTGTGGACAGTGCGCAGCGACGTGGTCGACAGCAGCACCGCCAGCCAGTGTGCACCGGTGCTGGCGCCGGGCCTGTACTGCCTGCGCAGCCGCGGCACGTTGGACAAGTTGCAGGTTCTCGGACGACCGGCGCTGCTGCGGCTGCGCGCGGCCAACCACGAAAGCTGGGCGGTGCTGCTGGGCAGCGATGCGCGCACGGTGCGGCTGTGGCTGGGCGAAGGCCAGGTCGAGACCGCGCGCGTCATCCTCGAGCGACACTGGACCGGCGAATTTGCGGTGATCTGGCGCGGCCCGGACTTCCTCGGCCGAATGCCACGGCCCGGCGCCCGTGGCCCGGCGGTGGATTGGGTGCACGACCGGCTTCACTCCGGCAACAACAACGTCGCGGCGGGCCCGGCGCTGATGGATGCCGCCCTGATCGAGGCGGTGCGCCGCTTCCAGGCCGAATCGGGCCTGCTGGCCGATGGCGTGGTCGGCCCGGAGACCCTGCTCGCCCTGGGCGCGATCGACCCCGGCCCGCGCCTGCACCGGTCACTGGAGTAGGCCGGTGTCGCTGATCCTCGAAGCCCTGCGCAAATCCGAGGCCGAACGCCAGCGCGGTCGCGCGCCCGATCTGCATGCAGCACTGAGCGTCGTCCCGAGCGCCGCGCGGGAACCCCGCGCCAGCTGGCCCTTCGCCGTTGCGTTGGTGCTCGTCGGCATCGTCGTGACGGCCTGGTTCTGGCGTGACGAGATCAGGTCCGCCGCGAAGACGTCCCCAATGCCGCCGGCAGCGGTCGTGCTGCCGGCCGACACCCGGCCTGCGTCGATCGCCGAAGCGCCAGTCGAGTTGCCGCCGGCAACAGCTGTAAACGCGCACCGCCCTGCGCTGGCAGGTGCGGCGAAGAACTCATCGGCATCGAAAACGCCGCCGCGGACTGCCACGGAAACTCCAGCAGCCGTGACCGCCAGCGCGCGCACTGAGGTTGCCACCGTCGCGCCGGAGCCCGCAGCGGCAACACTGCCGCGCCACGCCCCCGCCGCGCCCGAGTTGAACGGCACTGCCTTGCTACGGCGACTCGGCGACCTCGACAGCGCCACCCGCGCGCAACTGCCGGCACTCAAAGTGTCGATGCATGTCTGGAACGACGACCCGCAACAACGCTTCGCGCTGATCGACGGCCAACGCCTCGGCGAAGGCGCGCAGATCGGCGACGCGCTGGTCGAGCGCATCGAACGCGACGGCGTGGTGCTCGCCTGGCGTGGCGAGCGCCTGCTGCTGCCGCGGCCCTGAACCATGGTGTTCGTCGCCATTCCCGGACGCCGCCGCCCGCAGTGGCGCTGGGCCACGCCGCTGCTGGCACTGCTGATGAGCGCGGCGCTGGTCTGGCTGGCCCTGCTGCCGGGTGACGATGCCCTGCGCGCACAGTTCCTGCGCTGGGGCGCAGTGTCCGGCAGCCTCACCGAATGGCGGCAGAGCTTCGATGATGCCCGCCTGCTCAGCCTGGTCAGCGCGTTGTTCCTGCACGACGGCCCCTGGCACCTCGGCGGCAACCTGCTGTTCCTGCTGATCTTCGGCCTGCCCGCCGAACGCAGCCTGGGCGCCTGGCGCTTCCTGCTGCTGTTCCTCGGCGGCGGCGCACTGGCCAACTTGCTCGCGGCGCTGCTGATGGGCGAGCCCGGGCGCGTCATCATCGGCGCCAGCGGCGCTGTCTCGGCGGTGATCGGCGCTTACCTGGTGCTGTTTCCCCGCGCCCGGCTCGGCATCGTGCTGCCGCTCGGCCTGTGGCTGGAATTCGTGCGCGCCCCGGCCGCGCTGCTGATCGGTCTGTGGGCGACGATGCAACTGATCTTCACCTTCGTCGGCCCGAGCTTCGGCGCCATCGCCTGGTGGGCGCATCTTGGCGGCTTCGTGTTCGGCGCCATCACGGCCGCCCTGCTCCGCCCCACGCTCGCGCGCCGCGCTCGCAACGGCTGAGGGGCGCACGCGGATCCGCACGTACGCGCCCTGCGTTACCCGAGCCGACGCTGCATCAGTACACTGCCGGCATGAGCCAACGCATCCTCTACAAGGTGGTCTTCCTAAACGCCGGCAAGATCTACGAGATCTACGCCCGGCGTGTCAGCAGCGGGCAGCTGTGGGGATTCACCGAGATCAGTGACCTGGTATTCGACGTCAACGACGGCGTCGTCATCGACCCGACCGAAGAGCGCCTGCGCGACGAGTTCGCGCACACCCGCAGCCTGCACCTGCCGATGCAGGCGATCGTGCGCATCGAGGAAGTCGATCGCAAGAATCCCGCTGCGATCCGCGATGCCACGTCCGGTGAGAAAGTGGTGACGCCGTTTCCGCTGCCGGCCAAGCCACGATAGAAAAGAACTCCGAAGTGCTCCGCATCAGCCCGCTCTGTCGAGCGGGCTGACCACTCCTCGCCCACCTTTGTTGAGGACGTGGGTGTAGATCTGGGTGGTGCTGACGTCGGCGTGGCCGAGCAGCTCCTGGATCGTGCGGATGTCGTA
>DASUOA010000023.1:0-2973 GCA_036276895.1 Arenimonas sp.
ACGCTGCAGGCTGGTGACGGCGCCGAGCTGTGGCGTGCCCAGGCGCACCAGCCGGCGGATCCGGGCGCCGCCCTCGTTCCAGGGCGTGATCGGGCCACCATCGAGCACGTCGCGCGGACCGAAGCGGCGGTAGTACTCGGCCACCAGTCCGCCGTTGCTGTGCGCGATCAGATCGACGCGCAAGGTCGGGTCGTTGTAGTCGCGGCGGATCTGGTCGATCAGCCGGTGCAGTTGCCGGACGGCGTCGAGGTTGTCGCGCCGCCAGTCGTAGACCAGCAGGTAGTAGCGGCGTCGCTCGTCGCCGACCGGCTGCCCGGGGTCGCCGCGACGGAATCGACCGATGCGCTCGAGGCTGTCGATCAGCCCGGCGTAGTAGTCGACCCCGGGAAAGCCGGTGAACAGCTCGCCCGGCACCAGTCGCGACTGCTCGCCGGGCTCCGGTTCCAGTCGCGTCAGCTCGCGGTAGTTGCCGAAGGTCAGATCGCCCAGCGAGCCCGGCCAATGCTGCTCGCCGGTGTCGCGGTCGACCAGGGTCGAGCCGGCCAGGCCGTGGATGAGGATGACCGGCGGCTGCGCCGGGTTGTCGCCGAGATCGGCATACAGGCGCTCGAGGTCGGGCCGGCTGGCGCGCAATGCGCAGCCGGACAGCAGCATCAGCGCCAAGGCCATCAGCAGCAGTCGGGAACGGAGGCGCGCCGAGCGTCGCGGAGAGTCGGTAATGGGCATGCGCGCATTGTGACGAGTGCCGGCCGACAAAAGCTGGCGCCGGCATGAACGACGCGTGGCGTCGCTGTGCGGCTCAGTGCGCGAACAGCACCGCTGTGCGCATGCCCTCGAGCACGCTCCGGGTGGTGCCGCCGAGGATCGCCTCGCGCCAGCGCGAGTGACCGTAGCCGCCCATCACCAGCAGGTCGCTGCCGTCCTCTTCGACGAACCGCAGCAGCGCCTCGCCGATGCTGCGGCCCTGGCGTGGCTGCGCAACGACGCGCACCGACAGCCCGTGCCGGGCCAGGTGTCGGGCGATGTCGGCGCCGGGTTGTTCGCCATGTGCGCCTTCCCCGACCTCCGGATCGATCACTACCACGTTGACGGCCTCGGCCTGCGCCAACAACGGCAGCGACTCATGCAAGGCGCGGCTGGCTTCCGGCGTCGGCGTCCAGGCCAGCGTGATGCGGCCCAGAGGTCGCGGCGCGCAGCCGGCCGGCACCACCAGCACCGGGCGGCCCGAGCGCAGCAGCAGCGACTTGAAGCTGAGCGCGAAGCGCGAACCGGGCTGTCCAAGGTCGGGCCCGCCCAGCACGCACAGGTCGCTATGGCAGGCATGCAGGGCCAGTGTGTCTTCCGGCCAGAGCAGTACCGAATCGGCGACGCGCACTTCGCAGGGCACCGCCGCGCTGGCCAGCTGCTGCCGCACGCGTGCGGCCAAGGCCTGCCCTTCCTGACGCGCGAACTCGTAGGCCTGCTGATTGAGCTCGGCCGGCACGTAGCCCCATTCGGTGGCCAGCGGCATCGGGCTCGCCACTGTCACCAGGGCGGCGACATGCGCGGAATGCGCGCCGGCCAGTGCCACCGCCGTGTCGAGCGCGGCGTCGTCACTGGGCTGGCGCAGCAGGGGTACCAGAAGGTCGCGGATCATCGACATTCTCCCTCGCCGGCGGCATTGGTCATGAGCGCACTGTACGCCCGGTGCGGCGATCGATCTTGACCGCCATCAAGGGCGAGCCTGAACCGGTGCTTCACAGCGCGGCACAGCTGGGTCAATATTGTGACAGTTCACCCGGCAGCAGCCGTCGCCGATCGGTCACCCTGCGAGGCATCGCCCCGCATCCACAGGGAGCACTACCGTGAACCTGCGCCAGTTTGTCCTCGCCGGCCTAGCGGCCGTATTGATGTCGCCGGTCGCGGCGCAACAGCAGATCCCGCCGGATATGGCGGTGCGCTTCGGCGGCAAGACCGCGATGGTCTGCGGCAAGGTCGAGAGCGCCAAGTACGCTCAGAACACCGAAGGCCAGCCGACCTTCCTGCACATGGGCGCGCCGTTTCCGCGCCACACCTTTGCCGTGCGCATCATGGGTGCGCATCGCGACAAATGGCCGGAGCCGCCGGAGAACCTGGTCGGCAAACTCGTCTGCGTCAATGGCGAGATCAAGCGCGCCGGCGCCAACCGGGCGGAGATGGAAGTCGATTCGCCGGACAACATGAAGCTGGGCGTGGTCAAGTAGAGCAGGACCCCGAGGCCCTTACCCGTTGCGTGGGCGCGGGCTACACTCGGGTCGACCGTCGCGGAGAACGAAGCCATGCGTTTCCGAGTTCCGAGTCTGCTGCCCCTGCTGCTCGCCGCATTTGTCGGCAACGCTTGGGCGCAGGGCGACGCGAAAATCGCCGCCACCCAGGCCAGTGAGTTCGTCGGCCAGTCAGGCAAGGTCTGCGGCAAGATCGAAAGCGCCCGCTACGCCGAGAACACCGACGGCCAGCCGACTTTCCTGCATCTGGGCGCGCCGTTTCCCAAGCACAGCTTCCAGGTCCGCATCTGGGGCAAGAACCGCCAGCGCTTCACCACGCCGCCGGAAACCCTGGTCGGCTTCGAGATCTGCGTCAGCGGCAAGATCGTGGCAGCCAGCGGTCGTGCCGAGATGGAGATCGAATCCCCCAGCGCCATGTTGATGGAGTGAGCCCACGACCATGTCCCGGATCGCCGAGAACCTGAGCAAGCTCCGCACCCGACTCGCCCCGGCGATGCAGCGCCTGGGGCCACTGGCGGCCACCGCGCTGCGGCTGTCGCAGCAAGGCCTCAAACAGGCGCAGAAGCTGCTCGAGGGTGGCCTCAGTGGCCTGAAGATCGCGCCCAAGTTGATGCTCTCCTTCACCGCGGTGCTGGTGTTGGTGCTGGTGCTGGGCTGGGGCAGTTACCGCGGCCTGGCTTCGCTCAACGAGGCCACCGACCGCATCAACGTGGCCGGCGACCAGATCGGC